>JAZQCR010000001.1:0-2900 GCA_045546375.1 Eubacteriales bacterium
CCTTATCGCATCATGGTTCGTAAACGCAGAGGATACGACCCTCCTTGAGATCTCCACCCACGCCATCCGCCTTTTCTGCTTCGCATATCTTTTCAGATGGTTTGGCGTTATGACCCAGTCCTTCTTCAGCGCTATCGAAAAGCCTGTTCCCGCAACGGCCATCACGGTCACTACTTCGTTTGTAGCTCCGGTGGTGCTCTTAGGCGCTCTGTGGCCCTTCGGCCTTGACGGCATATGGTTTAACTTCGTAGGGGTCAATATCATCGCGGCGTTGCTTTCCCTGATACTGGTATCCTGCCTCTTACGTCAGATAAAGAAAAAAGAAAACAAAGCATAAGAGACGGCATCCGCCGTCTCTTTTACTTTCGGGCAATTATTTTAACCGATGGTTAAATCTATGTTTCCTACGGTTCGTTTGTATTTCTCTGTAAAAATGCTATAATAGAATCAGAAACGGGCCCGACTAATAATCGTTAAGGAGAATTACTAATGGAACTAAATATCGGTAATAACATTAAGCGTTTACGCATTTCTAAAGGGCTTACACAGGAAAGGCTTGCTGAGCTTTTGAGCGTATCTACGGCCGCTGTGAGCAAATGGGAAGCGAGAAACACCTATCCGGATATAACTATGTTATTTCCTTTAGCAGAGATATTCGGGGTCAGCGTTGATGAGCTTTTGGGGTATGACGAAGCGAAAGCTCAAGCAGATGTGGATAAAATTCTTGCTGAATATCAGCAACTGTACGTTGATGGACGGTTCTCTGAGGGTGAGGCTTTGATAGTTAATGCCCGAAGGAAATATCCTCATGACTACCGTATTATGAACGCGTATATGTGGGATAAAGCTGGCGGTAGTGCAGGGAATGATGCAGAGATCCTGCTTAAGAATAAAGACGAACTTACCCAAATATGCGATTGTATTTTGGAGGGCTGTACGCGGGATGACATTCGCACCGTGGCCATCAACATGAAAGCAAAGATTCTCCATGCTATGGGAGACACAGAAGCTGCACTTGAAGTACTGTCAAAGCTACCGGCGTGGTATGCTCCTATGGTCAAGGAACAACTGTTTGGGAAGAATACGCCCGAGTTCCGTTATTGGAATAAGAAAAATTGTTATGACTTGATGGATGTCATGGCGATAAAGCTAGGACGCATCATTCGATTTGACCCTATACTTACAGTCAAGGAAAAAATTGAACGTGCCGAGTCCGTGGCGCAAGCATTCCAAGAGACAGGCTCGAAGAAGCATCTTGAATTTTTCTGCATCGCAGAGGTTGCAATTTATAGTCAGATAGCAGGTATGCTCACGGTGGATAATGCTCAGGTGGAAGATGTAGTTCGTATGAGGGAAAAGCAATTATGCGCACTGGAACGGATGGAGTCGATAGCCGAGAACGACGATGTCTTGAAGGAGTTTATTTTAGCTACTTATAAGACCGATGATGCGCTCGGCTGGACATTGAATAGATTTTTTACCTCTCCACATTCACAATTTGCAAAACTGCGCGAGTGTCCCGAATATATGGAAATGCTTGAACGATGGAAAAGATAAAAGAGATGGAAGAGATGGCGAAAGCCATCTCTTTTATTTTCTAAGCTTAATTGCATGTCGATAAAAATAATTTTAACCGATACAACCTTTTGGCTTAAATTACCGTCTATATAATATAGTTTATATTGCCACAAACTCAACCATTATTCGAGTTTGATATACGCACTTGATATAATTTACGCTATGATGTATAATGATTCATATCAAGGAGGAAAATTCATGCACGAGATTTTAAAACCGTATATAATGGAGGAGTTATCCCATATTGAGAGAGATGAACTTGTTGATATATTAAAGAAAACCGATAGGTCATATTTTCTTGACGATCTGAATTTTCTTACAATATCCGAGGACTCCCTGTGTACGTACATACAGGGAACTGACGTTTCCAGAAACTTCAGTTATCTTCGTATATTACCGCCGAATGTAACCGGTGACGGGATAATAATGCAGGATAGCCGTGTTGAGGCTTTTATTATCATCACCTGCCGAGATCTCGACGTGCTGGAAAAATACCTTGACCTACACTATAAGACAAGATTGCACAACGCTTTCGCCATCAATGCACCCGTGAGCTTCGCTAAGCCCGACTGTGATGCAGTTGAAGCTGTAAAAGAACTAATAAAAAAGTACGATGGATATTATAGCTTTCCTGACGATTTCCCGCCGATGTTTGACTATCGTTTTCCCGATCCCGAGAACATACCTGCGCCGACACCCGATCCGAAATACCGTGTGGTAAATGAGCTTAGCGAAGGTGTTCCCGAAGAGGCATCGGATTTTTGCTGGACACTTTATAAACACGGAGAGCCGTTGTTTAATGCCTTATTCAGCTCTTATTGTGAAGATCTCGGGCTTAAGTGCATTTCTATTAGTGCTACCATTACAAATTATTGCGAACATGAGATCGAATCGGAAGACCTCTTGTATTTGCGTAGCTACATTGCGTCAAAGTATGCAAGTGATGGTTATACTATCAAAAATATCGCGACAAATATCGGGGGAGATAATGATGATATGTGCGTTGACTTAGGCATGAAAAAATATCGCACGTTCATCAGATTGGTAACGGTGGATAATAAGTAAAATAAAAGAGATGGCATAAGCCATCTTTTTTATTGACGTTATAACAATATGCTTCGTGATGTAACGATCAGCGATAAGTGACCATTGCCTTTCGCTGACGAGGCGTAGCGAGTGACGGAAGGAGAGATAATCAAGCGTACAGTCTCTCCATCCGTCTTCGACTGCGGCGAACTCTCCTCCGTCAGGTGGAGGCACGCTCCCGCGGTATCTCTGTGCTGTAACGAACGGCGAGAACTAACGTGTCATCCTGAGCGGAG
>JAZQCR010000002.1:0-11622 GCA_045546375.1 Eubacteriales bacterium
AGCGAAGCACTTCTTGCCCAGAAGAACGTTTCCGCCGTAACCGGAGTTAACACTCCAGATGGTGTTGTCCTCGGGGAAGTGACAGATGTATCTCTTCACCTCATCCAGCTCTGCACGGGCGTGCAGACCCTTGATGAAGAGAACCGCTACATCGTTCATTTCCCCGAGGACAACACCATCATGTCCGTTAACTCCGGTTACGGCGGAAACGTTCTTCTCGGTAAGAAGTGCTTCGCACTCCGTATCGCTTCCTACCTCGGACGTAAGGAAGGCTGGATGGCTGAGCATATGCTCATCCTCGGTGTTGAATATCCGAACGGCGACGTTAAGTATATCTCCGCTGCATTCCCGTCCGCTTGCGGTAAGACCAACCTGGCTATGCTCATTCCCCCCGAGCTTTACAAGAAGCAGGGCTACAAGGTATGGTGCGTAGGCGACGATATCGCTTGGCTCCGTGTTGGTAAGGACGGCAGGCTGTGGGCAGTAAACCCCGAGAACGGCTTCTTTGGCGTTGCTCCCGGTACTAACGATAAGTCTAACCCCAACGCTCTTGCTACCACTATGCGTGACACCATCTTCACCAACGTTGTTCACGACCTTGATAACAACACCGTTTGGTGGGAGGGCCTTAACGATAATCCTCCTGCAAACGCAAAGGACTGGAAGGGCAACGACTGGGACTACAGAAAGTACGACAAGAAGGACAAGAGCACCTGCGGCGCTCATCCTAACAGCCGTTTCACCGCTCTTGCTAAGAACTGCCCCTGCATCTCCTCTGAGTTTGACTCCATCGCAGGTGTGCCGATCTCCGCTATCGTATTCGGCGGCCGTCGTGCAAAGACCGCTCCCCTGGTATATCAGTCCCGCGACTGGCAGCACGGTGCATTCGTCGGCTCCATCATGGCTTCCGAGACTACCGCAGCTGCAGCAGGTGGTGTCGGCGTAGTTCGTCGTGACCCCATGGCTATGAGACCCTTCGTAGGCTACGATATGGGTGACTATTTCCAGCACTGGCTTGATATGGGTAAGAAGATCCCCAACGCACCCAAGATCTTCCACGTAAACTGGTTCCGTACCGATGACGAAGGCCACTTCATTTGGCCCGGCTTCGGTGACAATATGAGAGTTCTTAAGTGGATCCTCGACCGTTGCGAAGACAAGGTTGACGCAGTTGAGACCGCTATCGGCTTCGTTCCCAAGGCAGAGGACATCGACATTGAGGGTCTCGACATCACCGTTGACACCATCAAGGAGCTGCTCACCGTTGATAACGCAAGCTGGCTTGAGGACGTTGCTAACATCAAGGAGTTCTACGCACAGGTTGGCGAGAGAGTTCCTAAGGAGATGTACGACGAGCTTGCTATCCTCGAGGCAAATCTCTCTAAGTAATTAACGCACTTGAAAGCCCTTCGGCTTCCATAAAAAAGCAAAAACGGAGCGGTCACCGCTCCGTTTTCTGCTTATTGATTGATTATCCGGTTTTGCATATACAAAATCATGTTATGAATGGAACCTCAAAATTTGTAGGGGACGGCGCCCTCGACGTCCCGAGCATAGCGGTGACATTACATCTATGCGTTATCTCTGTAGACGGGACGTCGAGGGCACCGTCCTCTACGGGAGTGTTTTTTTGGATAATCTCACATATATGATCCCTCCCAATCAGCAAAACAAAGGAGAAAAAAGAAAATGATAAGACACGTTGTAATGTGGTCCTTCAAACCCGGAACAGAAAAGGAACAGAACGAGTTTTTAACACGGTTAGCTGCCCTGAAGGGGAAGATCGAGGTCATCCGTGAGTGTACCGTTGCACGCAACTGCAATCCCAAGGAGACCTACGACGCCATCCTCATCGCCGACTTCGACAGTATGGAGGATCTCCACTCCTACGCCACCGACCCCCGCCATCTGGCGGTGGCCGCTATCTGTAAGGAGATACGCGAGAACCGCGTGGCGGTGGATTTCGAGATATAATATAAAACGCTTGAAAGCATTTGCTTTCAAGCGTTTTTTACTGCTCCGAAATAGACAGCTTTTGTGACCGTTTTAGCTATTTACTATCAGTTTCATTTATGATAAAATTAAGAAAAGGCGGTGGTTAAATGAATCTAAATGAAAAACTGCGCGAGCTACGGCACAAAAGCGGACTCACTCAGGAGGCTGTAGCGGAGCACCTGTCCGTATCGGCGCAGACCGTTTCCAAGTGGGAGCGCGGTGTGCTCTCTCCCGACGTTTCCGTTTTACCCGGGTTAGCGATGCTGTATAGATGCTCCATTGACTCTATGTTTGGGATGGAGTCGACATGGAACGCAGAGCATCGAGAGGAGTTCAAGGCAAAGATACGTGAGCTCTATGCCAAAAAAGATGTAGACGGCGTCTACCGTGCGTGGATAACGGAGATAGAGCTTAATCCCGATGATTTTCGTAATTATCCTGACGTGATGCTTTTCGTCCTGCGTAACAATTATTTTGAGGACGCATATATTAAGCGAATGATACTATTGGCGAGCCGTGCAGAGAAGTACTGCTCCGATGATGATATACGAAATGAGATCTACCGCGTTATGCTGCAGATCTGCGCCAAGTCTGACAATGCAGAAATAAAGGAAAAGGCAAAATTTTATTATAAGAAGCTACCGCTTCTCAAGCACAGCAGAGAGATATATTCAAATCTTATTTTGCCGGAGGAGGAACTGATCCCTCGGACTAAGATGACTGTATGCCGCGCCGTTGATATTGCCGAGAGTGCCATCCGTCAGCTCGTCCTTCCCGGGTTGGATCCGAGAGATAAGCTCTATTACTATGAAAAAGCGGCCGCGCTCTACGAGGTGCTTCTTGACGGTAGATTTGGCGGCTTTTGGGAGGTGCCGCTACTCTCGAATTATGCGCAGTTAGCTACCCTGCACGTGTGGATGGGCGATGATGAAAAAGGTGAGGAATATGTAAATAAGATATTCGACCGTATGGACAACTTCTTCCGAGAGGAAAGGATGGATGGCCATTCATCGCTGATACCGTGGACGAAGATGCATAACTACACCCCCGCAGAACAGTCTTGCCTAAGGGTGTTAAGCTTTATGTCGGAGGTTAACGGCGGCAATCTGAGAAAATATCAAGACAGGATAGATCTGTACAGATCGAGATTTGAAGAGCTTATAAAAAGAGGTGTAAAATGAGAAAGCTAACTATTATCGCCCTGCTATTATGCGCATCATTACTGTTCAGTGCGTGCGGTAAGGCGCAGGAGGACGTCACCGACGCGGATGAATTTGCCTCTTTACGTGACAGCAACGAGGAGTGGATATTGCGCGGTCTTGCGGCGTATGAGGCGGGAGAAGAGCCGAAGGATATGACCGACTTTTTCTCGGATAACGCCAACCTTTCGTATCTTACGCTGTACGATCATATGTTCATCTACGATGAGGAGGATTCTGACGCCGTGGCGGAGGCGCTTTTCGCTTATATTTACGGTGAACACGGCGTGCAGGGTATTCTGGACGAGGAAAAGCGAATCGAATATAAGAACGATTATCTCACGTCAATGGGATTAGAGAGAGGATATCTGCAGAGTGCCGAGGTGGAGACGATGTTGGCTTCGGCGGACGTTTTTTCGGACGGGTATTACGATTACGTCATAACTATCGGTAACGTCAGATATTACTTTAAAGACTTTTCTGCAGGCACACCTGCGCAGTATCACGGATTTTTGTATTATAATACCGACGGTCTTTCGGATATGATAGAGCATATCGAGGCAACGCCATTTGCCGATATGGTAGACACGGACAGATCGTTCAAATATATTATTGCTTTTGATCGTCAGCTCGAATTCAGTAGGACTGATAATGAAACCGGCGATATGACTCTGAGAGATTCATACTCCGGGCTCCATGAAGCGATGCACGCCATGGGTATTCGTCATGGAGAAGAGCTTTGGCTCAGCGAAGGAATATGCGAATACTTCGGAAAAATTATGGGCTTTAACCCTCAGTTTGCCGCGGCCGAGATCCAGATAATGCAGATGACAGAGAAGGGATATTTTGACGAGCGTGCGCAGGCGGGTGACAGTGAGGCCGTACGCTGTAAGAGGGTCCACGAGGTGTTCACCTCCTTAGGCGGAAGCTACGATTCGTTAGAGGATTTTGACCTCCGTTTATACTTCGATGCCATCGCTCTTGCAGAAATAGAGCTGGGCGTTTATGACAGCCTCGACGAGACGTATGAAAAGGACAATGGCGGCGAGTATAACACTGTTGGCGGTGAACTTTCATACAGGCAGTCCGCATCCTTAGTAGCGTATCTGATGGATGCCTACGGAATGGATAAGGTGGCGCAGGCGTACCGTAGTGGTGATACCGAGAGCGCTTTCGCTAAGTCATACGAAGCGCTGAAGACCGAGTGGATGCAGTATTTGGAGCAGAAAACGATTGCATAAACTCTCTATAATGTTGTGAGAAGCCCGCTTGATTTGTCGAGGGCGCCGTCCCCTACTAATCAGTATTTCTTGATAGCATAAAACACCCGATATGAACGCCGTTCATATCGGGTGAGTTTTTATTTTATCTTCCTTGCCTCGATGTAGTATCGCTTGTCGTAAGCGTGACCCATAGAGAAGGTCTTGCGTGGCAGGGAGCCGTCGTTTTCGACGGCAGGGAAGAGCTCGCTCTTTGCCATGCCCTCAAAGACGAAGGACACAGCACCTTCTTTAGCCAACTTCTCCACAGCTTCCTCGCCGTGTACGTAGTCTATCTCCACTTCGGGATGCGCCTTCAGATATTCGTCAAGGAATAACTGCAGACTGCCTACGGGCAGGGTATGCTTTGGGGAAACGGAAAGTACTTCGCGCTTATCCCCGTGGAGTACGGTTATCTTCTGTCCGTTTTCGTCCTCGGTAAAGTATTCCTTTGCCGCACTTATAAGGCTATCATAGTCAGCGCCGAAGAGCACGCGGTAGATGGGCTCGAAGTCAAGGGCAGGGTCGTGGATGTTCACCACCTGCACCAAAGCGTATCTGTTCTCGGGCGTGGGGTTGGCAGTATAGCATGCTTTTGCCGTTGCCAAAGAGTGATTACCGTCTCCGATGGCGAACTGCAGTCCCTTTCCGTCTGTCAGAGCCTCCAGAGCCTCCAAAACGGCCGAATTATCGTCAACTAACCACGCGGCGGCACGTCCGCCGCCCTGCATAAGCTCGAAGTCATATAAGGGCTTTAAATCGCCCTTACGCTCACCTATCTTCTCGATAACGGTCTTCTCCGGGTCGTCGATCAAGAAGATTATGTGGGGCAGTTCTATTGCCGCATCCTTGCGTATCTTCACGCGGGGCGGGATACGGTCCAGGATAGTGCCCTCTGTGGCGCGGATGGGTGTGGTAGAGCCCTTATTATAGTCATACGCTTCCAAGTCCACCGCACCTATGATACCGCGTAACACTCTGCCGTCCCGCTGTGTGCGCTCGGTATAGAAGATGGCATCCTTATACTCGGTGAAGACCCCTTCCGACAGGTACTTTTCCATAGTGGCGTTTATGTCCGCTATGCGCTGGTCGGGTCTATCGTTAAGGTATGCCTCGGGGAATATCACTCTGTATGCGGAGGGGGCATCCCCTACGGTCTTCTCAACCTCCTCCCAGTATTCAGGCTCGGAGGTAAACTGGTCGCAGGCCACTACCGCCCACTTTTCAAATCCTTCTTTAGGAAGGAGGATGTCTGCGCTCTTAAATGGTATCTTGCTCATTTTCGTTCCTTTCGGGTCTTCTCATAGGGGGTCTGCCATGGGGCGGCATACCGTGGGGAGGTCTTTCGCGAGGGGGCATCCCCTCAGGCATCTTGGACTCTGTGCCCGCTATGCGTTCCTCCGCCTCGGTGATGTATCGAGCCGCTTGGGTAGAGAAGAGATTATAGTATATGCCTTCTTTACGCATAAGCTCCATATGGTTGCCCGTTTCCACCAGCTCTCCGTTTTCAAGTACCAGTATCTTGGTCGCCACGGTGGCACTGGACAGTCTGTGGGAAACGAAGAAGGTGGTCTTATCCTCGCGAAGAAGATCAAACTGATTGAAGATCTCTTGCTCTGCGATAGCATCAAGGGATGCAGTGGGCTCGTCTAAGATAAGCACGTCAGATTCTGAATAGAAGGCACGTGCGATAGCCAGCTTCTGCCACTGACCGATAGAGGGCTCGATACCCGTCTTCTCAAAGACACGCATAAGGGGGGTATCGTAGCCTACGGGCAGATTATTTATGAATTCATCGGCGGCACTTGCCTTTGCAGATGCAACTACGGCATCCTTGTCGATAGGCTTGCTTATCTCGCCGAAGGCTATATTCTCGGTTACGGTAAAGGCATACTTACCGAAGTCCTGGAATATAACGCCGAACATAGCGTAAAGTTCATCGGTATTATACTCCTTTATGTTGTGTCCGTCAAGGAGTATTTCACCTTCCGTAGGGTCGTAAAGTCGGGTGAGCAGCTTTAAGAGGGTAGTTTTTCCCGCACCGTTAAGCCCCACCAGCACCACCGTGTCACCGGGAACTACAGTGAAGTTTATGTCCTTCAGTACGTCACGCTCGGTGCCCGGATAGCGGAAGTAAACGTGGCGGAATTCGATGGTGTGTCCTGTATTGCGTGCCACCTTTCTCGGCTGGGGCAGGGTAGAGACTATCTTCTGCTCCTCGTTCATAAAGACGATCATATTGTCGATAAACAGGGTGCCCTCGTATATACTTGACGAGGTGCTGACAAGGGCGGAAACGCTGTGGGCGATGGATGTAAGCGCGCCAGTATACAGAGAGTAGTCACCTATCTCGCCGTTGCCTGTCGCCACGGTGTATGCTATGTAGAAGAATAAGAAGCAGTTGACCGCCGTGGTAAGCAGGGATATACCTATGCTCCAGACGCTCTCACCGATGATAAGCCCCTTGATACCCTTGAAGTACTTCTCAAAGACCTTGTTGTAATTAACGATGAAGGTATCCGAGAGGTTAAAGAGACGGAGCTCCTTCACCATATCCTTATTCACCAGCATATCCGAGTAGTAGGACATCTGCCTGCGCTCCTTTGAACGGTGGCGCATATAGCGGAAGTTCTTCCTTCTGTAGTGGAAGGTGATGATAGCACTGGGAAGGGAAATGATAATGACCGTAAGAGGCGCAAACCATGCAACAGCCGCAAGGATAGCGATAAAGCTGAAGACGGAGATCAAGGTACTGATGATATTAAAGGTAGCATTCAGCACGTGGATAGGCCGTGAGCCTGCCTCGCGGTTTGCATTCTCGAACTTCTCGTAGAACTCGGGCATATCGAAGGAGGCAACGTCTATCTCCTTGGCCTTGTTCATTATCTTGCGCTTTACGTGGACGGTCACCACCTCGCTTGAGATACGGGTGATGGTATTGCTGACGCTGTTTATCAGGCTCACGAAGAACATATAGCCAAACTGCAGCAGCATAGCAGGAAGCAGTATCTCCATAATGGCATCAAAGCTCGGTGCGTCAATGCGCAGCACGTCCGCTATCTTATTTAAGAGATTAGCCGAAATAAAGGATGATATAACGGGGGAGATACCGTTGAAGATAGCCATAAAGACCATCATGAAAAGCAGGGACTTTTTCGCCTCCCATACTAAACGTATGATGTAGAAAAGGCGGTAGAAAAAGCCGCCCAGCAGTCGCTTCAGGTAGCCGGGAACTTCTTTTATGCTTTTAGGCAGGGGTTCTTTTAATTTATCGTTTGCCTCTCGTCCGGGAGGCCCCCAAAATCCGGGTCCCATATCGTGTCCTCCAAATTAGTTTGAATTCTAACTAATTATACCATATATATCCTTCAATTGCAACAGTTGCATTACTGAATTAATTTGTCGGTTAATTAGAAATATAAAAATTGCAAATGAATATTATATTTTACATTTATATATTATATATGATGTTAAAGCGGTTTAGTGCGATCTGTTTTCGCAGGGACCGCCGAGGATGGCGGGCCCTACAAGTTTGTCGATCATTTGTCTCGGAGATAAAGTATGCGGTATGCTCAAACTTAAACCTTCCCCTTCGTTGAAGGGGAAGGGGGTCCCAACGAATATATTATTATATCACTATACGTTTCTTTATCTTGTTGGGGGATGAGGATGAGGAAATCAGAGGTATATCCTATTGACACCCGAGGATGCGCAGTTTATAATATAATTGCAGGGAAAGAGGAGGCAAGAGATGGTGTCTAATATCAGAGCACAGATATCAAATGCGGCAGACGGGCAGATCTGCTATATCAACACGCCCGTGGCATATTTTTCAAGCCTGTTCTTTAAGATATCATCATTTATGTTTATTCTTTACTTTTTTTCCTTTCATCCCGTGATGGTGGCAGCGCTGGTGCCCGCGTACGTGATGGTATTATATCTTTACAGCCTATTTTGGGGCGTGGTAAAGCGGTATGCCTTTCGCCTTATTCCGTTTATAACCGTTATTGCCGTGGCTAACCTGCCGTTACTCGCTATTGCTATATTGTTACGCAAGCTTCTTTATTTGTTTATATTCTGAGGATTGTTATGGAAAGGCTTTCATTATTATTTCCCGAGGGACTTCGGGAGACTGCACCCGTTGCACAAAATGAGAATTTAATTAAAAGTCTCGAGCTTTCCTCGGCCTTTTACATGAAGGATGAGGACATCTGCGATTATCTCACTACCGATATTGAGGTTATCCGTTACCGTCAGCAGACGGTGAAGGACGTTTTGGAGATCCCCGAGCTTGGTACGATTCTTGAGGGGGGTGCCGAGAAGCTCGAAACTGTTACCGAGCTTATCAAACTGCGACCCGAAAAGTCCGCATCTAACGAAATAAGCCTCTATTCTATTAAGGAAGCAGAGATATTTATCGACTTTATATCTTTTTTGTACGACGGCTTCGGCAAGATAAAAGACAGACTCAGAGCCCCCGCTCTCAAGTCCTTTTGCGACCTTGTTGCGGGTACTTATGAGAGCGAAAGGTTCACGGCTCTAAAAAAAGGCGTAGAAGAGCTGACCGTTTCCGCACGCTCCATTAAGAGCATCACCCTCGGTATAAATCTTGATGCCCGTATGCAACCCTACGAGTCGGGTATAGTCGCCGTCAACGAAAAGTTCTTCCACTCAGGCGACATAGTGTCACGATTTATGCGGATGGAGAGCAAGAAGGACGATATGCTTACCCTGGCGCCTCTTTCAGCCGCAGGATATGGCTATTCGGGCGCAGAGAAGGGCGCTCTCGATTATGCTTTGATAGGAGCACTATCCAAGATAGTCGCAGGCGGCTTTAAGGGCTGGCGGGATATGATGCATAAGTATTTTCAGCTTGGCACTTCGCCTTATCTTTTGCTCTTACCCGAGTTGAAATTTTTAAAGAGCGTCACCCGCTCGCTTCGCGATATGAAACGACTTCATCTGCCCTTATGCTATCCGGAGATATGTGAGGGAGAGGCGTGCTTTGAGGCGCGAGGCCTATACCACCCTGCTATAGCAAAAAGCGTGAAGGATTCCGATTCTTCGGCGCAGGTGGTGTTAAATGACGTTACCTTCGATAAAGAAGGTATGATATACGTTCTGACAGGGCCCAACCGCGGCGGTAAATCCGTGCTGTTGTGTGCGGTAGGCGCGGCTCAGCTTATGTTCCAGCTTGGGCTTCCCGTTCCGGCAGAGAGCATGAGGATAAGTCCCGTGGACGGCATCTTTACGCATCTGCCACGGGATGCGGGCAGCTCTGTCGGCAAGGGCAGATTCGGCGAGGAGTGCGACCGACTGCAGGATATGTTAAGCCGTGTAAATGAAAACAGCCTGGTGCTTCTCGACGAGTCACTGTCGGGCACCAATTCCTATGAGGCGGCGGTCATAGCAGAAGAGATAATTACGGCTATGTCTGTCATAGGGTGCAGAGGTATCTTCGCTACTCATCTTTTCGAGCTGGCTAAAGAAGTACATAAGATAAATGCCCATCCCGACGGTGTCTCTAAAGTAGATAATCTTGTTATGGGCATAGACGGATCGGAGCGTACCTTTAAGGTGGAGCGGAAAGAGCCCGACGGCAAGAGTTATGCCCGCGATATCGCTGACAAATACGGCTTGTCTGTACAGAAAATATTAGAGTCAAAAAAGGAGCAGGACAATGTTTAACGGAAAAATGAAGGCCATAACCTTCAGCTATGACGACGGTATCACTCAAGATCAGCGCTTTATCGAGCTTCTTAATAAGTATGATCTGAAGGGTACCTTCAATATAAATTCGGGTCTATGCGAGTGCTACGGCGCTCTGCTTCGTGATGACGTCACCGTGGCTCACGTCCGCCCTCCCGCGAGGGAGATCCCAAGAATATACGAGGGACACGAGGTAGCCGCCCACACCTGCACACACCGTTTCTTGGTGGGTACGCCCGAGGAGGAGATCATCGCTCAGGTAGAGAATGACCGACTGGCTCTCTCGGAGATAGTGGGCTATGAGGTAGTGGGCTTTGCCTATCCCGGCGGAGGGATCAACCACGACGCACGCGCCGCGAAGATCATCCGCGAGAATACGGGCGTGAAGTACGCACGCACCACCGACAGCTCCTATAGCTTTGATCTGCAGGACGACCTCTTTGAGTTTAAGCCCACCGTGTACCATCACACAGAGTTTGAAAAGATGATAGAGCTGGGCGAGCAGTTTATAAATATGAAGCCCCACAAGCCGCAGTTATTCTACATATGGGGTCACGCCTATGAATTTGACATCCGTCCTCACGAGTGGGATCGCTTTGAAGAGTTCTTGAAGCTCATCTCGGGCCACGACGATATCTTATACGGCACCAACAGGGAAGTATTACTCGGTGAATAAATGAACAAAAAGCTTTTTGACAGGCTCGGCGGTAGCCTTTTGGACTATCTGATATGCTCAGGTGCCGTTTTGGTAGGCGGGCTGTTCGTGTCAGTAATACTGATGAGCGTGTTCTATAAGTATTTGAGCGTGATAACGGAGTTTCCCGTATTTGCTTTGTATTCCCTCGCTTATATGATACCCTTGTACTTTGTTCATTTTAAGAGGAATGCGGAGTTTAAAAGATTTGTTCTCGGCGTCTCGGAGGATGGCTTTAACTTAGGCAGCCTTATTCGTCACTTTACAAAAGAGTATGGGATAACGGACGTATGTGTCTACGCAGCATACGTGACTCTCGGACTCAGTGCATTATTATTTGATAAGCCGAATCCTCTGCAGCTTATCGCTATACAGGCGGCCTTTACCGAGCTGCCTATCCCCTTCGTACTGTGCGTATTTTTAGCCGTGCTGATATTCACCATACAGTATTATCTCTCTTTTATTATCGCCTCACACGGCTGGTATAAGAAAAGACTGCATAAATGCTAAAAACGCTCTCGCAAGAGAGCGTTTTTAGCTTATAATATCTCTGTGATTTCGCGGTAGCGCAAGGCTCCCTCCGGGAGGGAGCTGGATTTTTGCCGCCGGGTTCCCGACACCGAATAAGGTGAGGTGGCGGGGTTCGGGCGTAGCAAAAAGACTGAGAGAGAGCGGCGTGGTTTAAATTTTTATCAAAACCATCGTTTACGCCGTTCTCCTTCCGTCACTCACTTCGTTCGTGCCACCTCCCTCCCGGAGGGAGGCT
>JAZQCR010000003.1:0-27703 GCA_045546375.1 Eubacteriales bacterium
CCCTGCATAGGAGTGGAGGTGTGCCAATTAAGAGCTTCGCATCCGTACTCGGAGCAACCGATAGGAATATTGGGATGAGTAGCGTGGAACTTATCAAACCAAGGGCCGTTCATATCAGTCTCGCCGCCATACCAACCAAAGTAATGGTTATAGGATACAACGTCGGGTATCTGCAGATAGGGATCGTCCATCTTACACATGGATACTGCCGCGATGGTGGTAAGACGAGTCTTATCCATCTCGTGACACATATCGTTTAGGATACGGTGATTCTCAAGAAGGTCGTCGTCAGCACCGCCGATACCGATCTCGTTGGAAAGTCCCCATACAACGATAGAGGGATGATTATAATTCTGAGTGATGAGCTCCTTCATCTGAGAGATAGTGTTCTCTCTGCCGCCGGGCATATGCTTTGAGATATAGGGTATCTCCGCCCAGATAACGAGACCGTACTCGTCGCAAAGATCGTAGAAATACTGATCGTGCTGATAGTGAGCAAGGCGGATGGTGGTAGCGCCCATTTCATTTATAAGCTCGATATCCTCTTTGTGATGCTCGGGAAGAAGCGCATTACCGAAGCCCCATCTGTCCTGATGGCGGGAAACACCGCGCAGGGGATACTCCTCACCGTTTAAGATAAAGCCGTTATCGGGATCTATCTTAAAGGTACGGCATCCGAAGCGTGTGGATACAGCATCAATGACCGCTCCGTCCTCAATAAGCTCTATCTTCGCAGTATAGAGATAAGGATTACGCTTTCCGTGCCAAAGGATAACGGAAGGGATATCAAGGACCACTTTTGCGTCAGCGGTAGTATTCTCCGCCACCTTATTGCCCGCCTTGTCCTCTATAACGTAACGCAGGGTCTGACCTGCCTTAAAGCCCGTAAGGTACGCCTCGATCTCAACCTTGGCGTCAGTGTCGCAGATCTCGGGAGTGACCTTAAGTCCGGGGCCGCCGTAATAGTCAAGGTCAAAGTGGGACTCACTAACACAGATGATGCTGACGTTACGGTAAAGACCGCCGTAGAAGGTGAAGTCAGCCATCTGAGGATATACCGTCTCATTCGCGGAGTTGTCTACCGCGATGACCAGCAGGTTCATTGCAGTAAGGGCGTCGGTCAGGTTCACGCGCCAGGTGGAATAACCGCCGTCGTGATGAGCAAGCTTGTTGCCGTTTAAATATACGTCTGCGGAGGAGTTGGCTCCGCGGATCTCAAGGTAATACTGCTCTGCCTCGGGCAGATCCGCCTTATTTAAGCTCTTTACGTAATACGCCGTGCCACGGAAGTAGTCGTTGTCACCGTCCTGTCCGTCGATAGCGTTCCACGAGTGAGGCAGATTAACAAAATCGAATTTATTGGAAAGCTCGGTGGGCACGCCCTCTGCCTGCTTGGTAAAAGCCCACTTTCTGTTAAGATCAACAATTTGTCTCATATTTGTCCTCCGAAATATTCATTATAACTATTATAGCAAAAATACCGCCTAAGTTATAAATATTTTTTTAATTTTTATAAAAGTATATCCGACTGCCAAGCAGTCGGACATACTGACAGTCTTTTTACGCTTCTTCCTTCCCGTGCAGCTCAGCAGTCATCTTTGTAAGAGTCTTCTTGTCAAGGTTGTAGATAAGGCTGAGGCCCACGAACTGCATAACGGCGCTGAACAGATAAAGAGCGGCCACGAGATAACGCATATTAAGCGCAACCTCGAAGGTCTGATTGCCCTCGTTGGCACCAACGTAGCCGAGAGCGGTCATAACCACCAGAGCAAGCGCCGGGCCCAGACCCTGAGCCAGCTTACGGAAGAAGGAGTGAAGGGCGTATACGGTGCCTTCTTCTCTCTTGCCGGTCTTCCACTCATTGTAATCGATAGCGTCACCCATCATAGCCCAGGAAACCGTAGAGTAGATACCCATACCGAGGCTGTTGACCAGCTGACATACCACGTAGATAGCCATACCGGTATTGTTAGGAGCAATGGGAAGCACCAGCATAAAGGCGCAAGCGATCATAGAGCAGATAGCGCCAACGGTAGCGAGCTCCTTCTTACCGTACTTAACTACCATCTTACGTGCAAGAGGTGTGAAAAGGATGATCGGTATCATAGCGAATACCTGAACGATACCCGATACCTGAACGTTCTTAAAATAGGACTGGAACAATACGGTAACTGCAGCTACACCGCCCTGCATACCGAGGAACATACCCATAGCGGCAACGGTGGCGCCGACAGCGGGGCGGTTCTTAACGAAATTGCCCATAGCCTCTATTACGTTGAACTTAGGCGAATCGTCAAGCTTGATATCAGTATCCTCTCTGACCTCGGTATTACGGATCATAAACTGGAAGCAGATAAAGCCGAGCAGACCCATAATAAGAGCGGCGATAAATACGCGCTCGCCCATCAGATTATTATCAGAATCGTAAATGATCATAGGCAGGATAGCCATAGGGATCATATTACCTACCATAGAGCCGACCGAACGCCATGCGGAAAGGGATGCACGGTCAGCAGGCTCGCTGGATATAAGGGAAAGCAGAGAGCCGTAGGGTACGTTAGCAACGGTATAGAAAGCGTCCCAGATAACGTAGCCTGCGATGAAGATAATGATCTGCGCCCACAGAGGAGCTCCCGGTGCAGGGATAAAGCAGAGCGCTCCGCCTACGATAAGGCCGATGGAGCCTGCCCATATGTAAGTTAAAAACTTATTGCGCTTATACTTACGGCGGTCTGCGTCGATGATCGAGCCGATGAGGGGATCGTTGATAGCGTCCCAAACCTGAACGATAACAAGCAGAGCGGCGTACCAGAGCTCCAGCTTCATAAACTGGGTCCAGAAGATCATCATAGTGCCCTTCAGCGCAAAGCTCATATTACAGCCAAGGTCACCTGCGGCATAGGCGAGGCAATCCCGCATGCCAAACTTACGGAAAGTACGATTCTTATCCATAATAGTTTTCCTCTCTTTTTAACCGTAAACGGTTTTTTCTGATTCTATTATATAATAACACACAATTATGTGTTAGCATAATTTTAATGTAAAATTATATAATTTTTATACCAAAAGTCAAAATACTGTTGATTTCGAGGTTGATTTGTACTATAATAATAAAAAGGCGCGTCGTTTTTTGTGCCTTTTCACCAAAAGAGGTGTTATTATGTTTTATAACAGCGAACTGATTTTTTTGCAAAAGACACTTAGCAGATGCAACCTGCAAAATATGATACTGAATCCGAAGAATCCTTTGTCAAATCATCTTGATGACAGCATCAAAAGGATCTTCGTCGGTGAGTACCAAAAAACATTCTACGACTATTTTCCAAACATAGAAGAAAAGACCATCTACAGAGTGACCGACTTTCACTTCTGTAATTATATCTTTATGCTTATTCCCTTTAATGCGGAAAAACGCATTTTTGCGGTAGGGCCGTATCTGCGCACGGACTTAACCCCACAGCAGGTACTGGAGCTTGGTGAACGTCTCGGCATACCCGCCGCACTGCACAGAGAGCTTGAGTACTTCTATGCAGCCATGCCCGTCGTCACCGACGAGATACACATACACGGGATAATCAATACCTTTGCCGAAACGCTGTGGAACGGGGATGACAGCTATAGATGGCAGGATATAAGCCGAGAAAGTGCCCCGCTTTTCCCCTCCGACACCCTCAACACAAACGGAGCGCTTAATGCCGATATTGACTTCGACATGATGGAAAAGCGATATGCCTTTGAAAACGAGCTCATAGACTCTGTTTCCAAGGGTAACGTACACAAGGCGGAAAATATGATGTCCTCCTTTTCTTCCCTTGCCTTCGAGATGAGAGTGACCGACCGCCTGCGCAATATGAAAAACTACTGCATCATTATGAACACGCTCTTAAGAAAAGCCGCCGAAAAAGGAGGCGTTCATCCAATATACATCGATCGAATGTCATCCACGTTCGCAGGAAGGATAGAAAATTTGCACACTCTTTCTGCAATTACCGACTTTATGACCGAAATGCTACGCTCTTACTGCAAGCTGGTAAGGCAGCACTCCATAGCTGACCTTCCGCTTATAATACAAAAGGCCATCATCACCATAGACAGCGACCTTACCAAAGACCTTAGCCTTGAGGCTCTTGCCACAGAAAACGGGGTCAGCAAAAGCTATTTTTCCTCCCTCTTCAAAAAGGCCACAGGGTCTACCCTCACCGAATTCGTTAACCGTAAAAGAATAAGCTATGCAAAACATCTGCTTAAAAACACGGGGCTGCAGATACAAACCATAGCACAGCACTGCGGCGTGCTCGACCTTCATTATTTCTGCAGACTGTTCAAGCAGATCACAGGTCAGACCCCCTCTGAATACCGCGGCGAACGCGCTTTCAAATAAAAATACTTGTGCATAAAGCACAAGTATTTTTATTTTAGAAAGAACCTTAAGAGCTTTGAGAAAAGAGGACTGTTATACGGCTGATAACGCATAGGAAGATCCAGCCACGTTTTCTTGTCCACGATACTCTTTAAGTGGCTGAAGGTGTCAAAGCCAACCTTGCCGTGGTAGGCGCCCATACCGCTCTCCCCTACGCCGCCGAAGCCCATTTTACTTGTAGCAAGGTGTATTATAGTGTCATTAACGCATCCGCCTCCATAGGAAAGACGCTCTGACACCTCTTTTATCCGCTTTTTATCGCTTGAAAAAATGTAGAGAGCCAGGGGCTTTGCTTTGTCGTGAAGCAAAGAAAACAGCTCGTCATAGCTCTCAAATGTGAGAACAGGCATAATGGGGCCGAATATCTCCTCGCCCATAACGGCGTCATCCCACGTCACAGCGTCCATAACCGTAGGCTCTATCCGTAAGTTAATGCGGTCAGAGTCACCGCCGTAAACGACCTTGTTTACGTCAATAAGAGAGAGCAAGCGGTCAAAGTGCTTTTCGTTTACTATCTTACCGTAATCGGCATTGGCAAGCGGCTTTTCTCCGTACTGCTTCTCTATCTGCAGCTTCACTTCCCTAACAAACTCACCCTTCACATTCTTATGGCAGAGGATATAGTCGGGAGCCACGCAGGTCTGTCCGCAGTTTAAATACTTTCCGAAAACTATACGCTTTGCGGCTGTTTTAATATCTGCGGTATCATCAACTATGCAGGGGCTCTTACCGCCCAGCTCTAAAACCGCGGGGGTCAAGTTCTCCGCGGTATGACGAAGCACCTCTTTGCCTACCGTCTGACTTCCCGTGAAGAAAACGAAATCAAATTTCTGCTCGAGAAGTGCGGCATTTTCCTTCCTGCCTCCGGTAACTACCGCCACGTATTCGGGAGCAAAGCATTCGCCTATTATCTTTGCTATAACGTCGGATGTAGCAGGTGAATACGCACTTGGCTTAACTATAGCGGTATTACCTGCGGCAATAGACGTGGCAAGGGGGTCGATAGTAAGTAAGAAGGGGTAGTTCCACGGGCTCATAATAAGGGTATTGCCGTATGGGCAAGGCTTTATATAGCTTTTTGACGGAAACTGTGCCAATGGTGTGCGCACCCGTTTATCCTTGGCGTAAGCCTTAGTATGGCGGATAAAATGACTTATCTCGGAAAGTGCCATCCCCACCTCGCACATATAACTCTCATACTCACTCTTACCAAGGTCTGTCTTCAGCGCTGAGCATATATCCTTCTCATACCTCTTCACCGTACCGTACAGTTTCTTTAACTGTTCTATACGGAATTTTACAGGCAGGGTCGCGCCTGTGGCAAAATATTTGCGCTGGCTATCTAATATCTTTTCTATATTCATCTGTTCTCTACTTCACAATACCATATGGCCAACTTAAAATACCGCCGAATTCCTTCACGTTAGTATAACCCAGCTTTACAAGCTCGGCGGAGGCTATCTTACTTCGTCTGCCGCTTCGGCAATAGACGAGGATAAGCTGATCCTTACGGGGGAGCTCATCTTCCGCGCGGTCGGCTATATCATACTCCGGGATAAGTATAGCGCCGGGAATATGCCCCTCTTTATACTCATCATAGGTGCGTGCGTCTATGATGACGTAATCGTCCTCCGTGTCCATCAGAGACTTTGCCTCCTCTGCGCTTATCTGCTCATAGGTTATCTCTGCAGGCTCGGTGGCGTTATCTTCCGCAGCACCGCAAGCGGTCAAAGAGAATATTATCATTATTATCAATCCTTTTAACAGTATTTTCATCATATATCAGTTATTATATCCGCCTTACTATATCTTATGACCTTACCAAGGTCCGTGGGGGCAAGCTCCACCTGATAGCCTATCTTCCCTGCGCTGAAAAAGACCGTGTCGTAGTCCTCAAAGGTAGCGTGAACGGTGGTGACGAACTGCTTCTTCATCCCGATAGGCGAGCACCCGCCGTGGATATAACCCGTTAGAGGCAAAAGCTCCTTACTCTTTATCATCACAATGCTTTTTTCGCCCACTGCCTTTGCGGCCTTCTTAAGATCAAGATCACCGCTCACCGGCACTAAGAATACATAGTTGTTTTTTGACGCACCTACCGTGACGAGGGTCTTGAATACTCTTGAAGGGTCTTGGCCAAGGGTGGTGGCAACCTCAACTCCGCTGAGCGCCTCGGTATCCCCGTAATAGTGCGCCTCGTAAGGTATCTTCTTCTGCTCAAGGGTTCTTATGACGTTTGTTTTTTCAATACTCTTTTTCATAGATCTATTATATCACAACACAGCGCAAAAATCATCATTTCTTACGTTTTTTGGCTTTTTTCCATCCTGCGCCAGTTTATAAAACCGTACAGATCGTTCACAAGGAACATAACAAAGCAGACCACCACAGAGATATATGACAGGTTAGAGAGCGTCGCCATTACCCATAGGATGATGAGCACTATATCGTTTGCCGCGTAAGCAAGAGCGAAGTACGGACTGCGCCTGAAAGTAAGATACACGGCTATAAAGCTTGTACTTACTGACAAGGTGCTCGGTATTATATTCGCCGTATCGAAGTGATCTAAATTGAAATAAAAGACCACCGTAACGCATATGGTCAGAAAAACAGCGAAAAGCCATTCCCACCTGCCAATATTGCCTACCTCCACCTGTGAGCGTTTACCCTTATAAGGGTGCATAAGCCAGGATATCAGAGCAAAAAGCGCCATGGGTGCAGTCATACCGAGGTAGGTTATCATCTCCCCATAGTAGGCAAAGCCGTATGAGATATATCCGTAGAGCAGGCTGAAGATTATCATCAGAAGCTGACCAAATGGATTACCCTTTGCGTTAAAGATAAGAGAAGTTGCCCCTATAAGCGACGCGATGAGTGTTGGATAACCGGTCCTGTCAAAGATGACAAAGGACACTATTATCAAAACAAGTGAAGAAAACCATAGGGTCAGCTCTGACTTAGTAAAATAGTTATTAAACATCCTTCCTCCAAAAATCAAAGCACCCGCATACACATCTTCAAAGACCTAACGATGTGTAAACGAGTGCTTTTTTGCATCTCACTACCCGGTGGCAGTATATATTATGTATTAGAATTGACAGGCAGCGGAACGGCACCCTCAAGAGAGAGATACAACTGCTCTAAAGCTCCGTGAGCATTATTTATATCAAAGGCAGATACGGCAGAGGGGACAATCCTATTACCAATAGACACTCCCGTCATCCTCTTTGCCCACGTTTGCGCGCCTTCATCAAGGCTGATAAAATCACACCCGTCGGTAAACGCAACCTCACGGGGAACGGCATCCGAAAAAAGGCATGGCAATCCTGCAAACTGTGCCTCTACCCCAACAACCGGGATACCCTCAAAGCGAGATGGCAAAACGAATAGATCCATAGCCTGGTAAAGCTCTGCTACATCAGGGCGAGAACCCAAAAAACGAACTCTGTCGGCGATACCCATATCGTTCACGAGAGTTTTTAGTTCCTCTTCATACTCACCGGTCCCTATAAGCAGCAGCAGTGCGTTGCTCTTTTGCCCGAGCAGACACTTAAAGGTCTCAAGCAGAAAACGGTGATTTTTCTGATAAGACATCCTGCCGATATGCCCGACTACAAGGTCGCCGTCAATATGCAGTTCTTCCCTTTTCTTTGCTCTAACTCCTTCATCGAAAGCAAAGGCGGATGCATCAACAGCATTAGGAATTACGGTAAACTCCTTATCTCCAAATAAAAACCTGCCCGCGTCCTCACCGCAGGAAAACCGATGGGTGAGCACCGTATGTAAACGGCTCTTAAAGAAGAGTTTAAGCGGATACTTCAGGTCCCGGTCGATAGAAGTATTATGACTGTGCGCTATCCTCACGGGTACACCTGCACGCTTTGCTGCAAGAAGCGGAAGATAGCTCATAGTATCTATATGGGAATGTACTATACGGTACTCAGGGTGCTCCGCAAAGAATCTCTTCATATAAGAAAAATAAGCAGGATAATTCTGCGGATAAAGCCTCGGAGCATAGTAGAGCCTTCCGCCCATAGACTCTATCTCATCGTCATAATCGCTCTTATACGGACGGTGGGTAAGGAAATCAAACTGAATACGAGTCCTATCTATACTGCGATAATAATTCATGAGCATGGTCTCCAGACCCGCCCGATGCATATTATTAACGCACTGAAGGACTCGTATCATTTTTTATCTCCGTATAAATCTAGTATTCTTTCGGTTATCTCATCCCAATCGTGATCCACTCTCACACGCTCAAGAGCCATACGCCCTAAGCGCGACACCTCTTCGGGAGCATTACACAGATAAGCCAACTTATCACGCAGCTCTTTAACGTTTTCACGTCTAACTATGACTCCGCTGTCACCCACGACCTCGGTACACTCGGGTATGTCGGATACCAACGGGCAACAGCCGTAGCTCATGGCCTCTAAGAGACTCAGCGGCATTCCCTCAAGGGTGGAAGGAAGTACGTATAGATAAGAATTACTGTATAATTCCTCAAGCTCGCTGCCGGCAACAAAGCCGGTAAAAACTATTCGGTCATCGGTTGAAGCAAGAGCCCTCATCTCGTTCTCAAAATCCAGTGTATCAGAGGAGCCACCTGCTATGACCAGTTTTTTGTCCGTTTCAAGACCCTTATAAGCCTCTATAAGACAACGAACTCCCTTTTCGGGAACGACACGCCCCAAAAAGAGAATGTAACTTTTTTCGGATAGACCATATTTTTCTTTGATGATCTCGGGCTGTACGGGCTCGCTTATATCAACGCCGTTTGGAATGAACACGGTCTGCCTACCGTGATTTTCAAGAAAGTAGTCCTGAACGTTTCGGCTGAGAACGATGAGTTCATCAGCAAACTTTGCCGCACACTTCTCTCCCAGACGCAGATACCATGAAGCAAATCTGCCCCACTTTGCCCGTTGGTGGTCAAGACCGTGTATGGTGGCGATGCAACGCTTTCCCAAGAGCTTGGGTAGCCATATCATAGCACAAGGGCCTTCGGCATGAAAATGCACAACATCGTACCTTCCGAAAGCAGCGCAAACAGCCGCAAAAAAAGATGCGCTCATTGCCGCTAAGCCCTTTTTCTGTATGGTGAAAACTTCCTTTAGCCGTACGCCCTTATATTCACTTAACTTTTCGTCATCATATTCCTTGCCTGAAACGTGATGACCTTTTCTGTTATAGCAGGTCACGCTGTGCCCCAGGGCAGCCATCCTTGTGGACAACTCGCCGACTACTATCTCCACGCCGCCCTCTCTTGTGGGGATACGCTTATGACCGAGCATAGCTATACGCAGAGGCATTACTCTCCCTCCTGGCCGCACACAGCGCCAAAGGTCTTACAAAGCAGAAGGAAATCTACACCGAGAGACCGCTCTGCCATATACTTAAAGTCAAGTTTTAACCATTCGTCAAAGCTCATATCATTTCTCTTGGGGCTCACCTGCCAGTAGCAGGTCAAACCGGGCTTTATCAGCAATCGCTGCAGCTGATACTCATTATACTGCTCAACCTCTCTGGGGAGCGGAGGGCGGGGCCCGACTAAAGACATGTCGCCGATAAGAACGTTCCAAAACTGAGGAATCTCATCTATGCTTGTCCTGCGCAAAAAGCGTCCCACACGTGTAATGCGAGGGTCGTCCTTGATCTTAAAAGCAGGCCCCTCCATTTCGTTCTTATCAAGAAGAGAATCAAGCATGGTGTCCGCATTGGCAACCATGGTCCTGAACTTATAAAACCAAAAAACCTTTCCGTTCTTACCTATACGTTTCTGTCTGTATATAGGTGAAGCGCCGGGGCTGTCTATAATAATTATCAGCGAAAGTATAAGCATAAACGGAAAGGCTATTATAAGTGCTAACAAGGACAGTATTATATCGAACGTCCTCTTAAGGAAGCGATATAAAGGCTTATTATTGACCTCGACACTCTCAAAGGAGGGCACAAAGACAAAATCAGAAGCCGAAGTCTTATTACCGTCGTGCACTTCATTATTCATCAACGTCCCTCCTTTCAGTTTATTCTTCGTAAAATAGATTGACAACCGTCTGCTTTATAGATTCCTCATTTGGATAAAACTCAATAAAGGTATCACCCATTTTTGATTCGCCGTCTATCGTGCAACTACCGCCGTATTCATACACGTGAACCTTGTCAAGCAAAGTCTGCATACGCTCAACGGAAAGGCCCTTATCGAAATCCACGTAAGCGTCCATAGCACTTACGGTGTTTAATACAAACGATGAATCCTCATCCGCGTAGTCCATCGTCTTGTTATACAGAGCCTTAACAAACTGTCTCTGACGGTTCATACGCCCTTCATTTGTAGGGTCGTCAAGCCCCTTTCTGGTACGGACGTACGTGAGCGCACTGTCTCCCATTAGATTGACGGTCTGACCTTTAACAAGGGTATCGTCTATACCCGAGAAATCATCCAGCACCTCTACCTCAACTCCGCCGAGAAGCTCGGTGTATACAGGTACCGCGTCCATCGTTACAGCCACGTAATAGTCGATATTGACACCCATAAGCAGGTTCTCAACTGCGTTGACCACGTTCAAATGACTGCGCGCACCGCCGTCCCCATACGTATGAGACAATGCAAGCTGCTTATTCACCGTGCCGATAACGTCTCCGTCTCGCACGCCGAGAACGTCCATATCTACCATAGTATCACGGTTTATGTGAAGGACGTTGCACTCTTCCTTATCGTAATCGATGACCATAAGCATAATGAAATCCGCCTGACGGTCATTATTAAACGACTCGGAGTCAATATCCCCCTCGTATTTATCAAGTCCCATAAAGAGGACGGTGTCAAAGTTATTCTTCTTGGTGTACTTTACACCGTTATATTCAAGAGTATCGGCAGAAGCATCGAATGCAGCAGTCAGCCTGCCGACCTGATGCCTCTCCCATAGATTTATCGCAAGTAAAATTCCGGCAACGGCAAAGACCGCTGCAAAAACTATTGCGGCGACCTTAAGACCGTCTACCTTTATCCTTGCCTTCTTCATCTACCCTGTACTGCCTTTTTCTTCTTGGATGCAACAAGCACGCTTACAAAGCCGACTGCAGAGATAGCCATGATCACAGCGCATAAGATAAGCACGCCGTTATCACCGGTAACAGGAGACTTGGAATCGGTAGTATCAACGATTACAGCGAAAGGACCGTATCCGTCGTAAGAAAAGCTGATAACGTTTCCGTCAAGGAATTCAACTCCCTTGACCTCGACCCACTTACCGTCCTTATAATTTACAAGACCTGCAAAATTCTCGAATGCATCGGAGGAAAGCTCTACCTTATAAGGCATATGTCCGGCATGGTCATCACAGCCCTCGATACCGAGGTTAAAAAGATCGCTGACAAGAAGCTTGTCGGAAGGAACATTGCTATTCTTGGAGATACCGTCGATTATATCCTTAAGCTCGCTTGAGTCGATATCGATGATATCGTCATATGCATCTTCGATATTTTTGCGCTCATCGGGATCCAGAGACTCGCGATCTGAATAAGGAGTGATGACAAGCTCGCTGGGGCAATCACCCTCGCAGTCATAATCATCGACAGTAGGCGTGGGGTTAGCAGAGGGGCTGTAAACAAATCCGCCCTTTTCGGCAAATGCCATGACCCCCATAAACGTCACCATAGTTAAAGTCAGAAACAACGCAATTAATTTTTTCATTTTATTAAAGCTACCTTTCTCTTTTTAAATGAAATTATATATTTAAAATTTTATTGCCGTATTTAGTAAATTTGGCCATAAAGCCATCACCGAATTTCTTTACGATCTTATCAGAAGCGAACTTCATATTCGGAGCTCTATCGCTCATATTGTGACAATCGGTGCCAATCAGGTGTATCATACCTGAACGAAGCATCTCCATCGTCCTTGCTCTCGAAAAGGGCCCTTTGAAAGCCGCCGCGTTGACCTGCATCAAGATATCATTATCTAAAAGCCGTGACCATACTTCTTTATCCTGAAAGGACAAATATCTGTCAATATGGGCAAGGACCACCGTAACGTTTCTCATCGTGGACAGTTCAATAACTTCTTTAAGTGTATATCCGCTCCATTTGGAAAACGGCATCTCCAAAAGAAGAACGTTAGTCCCCTCGATACAAAGCCTCTTGACATCAGAAAGATTTTCAATACCAGAGTAAAAACGAACCTCAGCCCCAAGCAGCACCCTCGGCATCGAGTCATTCATCGCCCCTTTAAGACCTTCGTATGCAGCGCTTCTTCTTTTAAGAAACTCTTCCAAACGCTCGTCATCTGCGTAAAAATGAGGAGTTGCAACTACGGTCTTTACCCCTTGCGCACTGAGAGCGCAGAGCATCTCGAGGCTTTGCTCAAGACTTTTGCTTCCGTCGTCAACGCAAGGGAGAATATGACTGTGAAAATCAATCATTCTCGTTTTCCTTATTGTAAGACGAATACTTCTTATAGTAAGACTTATACTTTGACCTATATTTACTGTATGAGCCATTACCGTTCTTTGATTCGTTAAGGACGCACCCCAAGACCTGAACATTGGACAGCTTAAGCTGTCTGAAACAGTTTTCAAGCTCCTTCTTCTCGGTGTAGTCCTCCCGAATGACAACTATCATACCCGAAACGAACTTGGAAACAGCCAACGCATCCGAAACGAGGTTAACAGGAGGTAGGTCAACAATGATGTAATCAAAGGTCTTGGAAAGGGAGTTCAGAACGTTTTCCATACGCTGTGACCCAAGAAGCTCCGAAGGGTTGGGCGGAAGAGCACCCGAAGGAATGATATACCAATTACTGAAAAGCTCGCTTTTGAAAAGGCTCAACTGCTGTGCCTCTGCATTCTTCAAGCAATCCGTAAGGCCGGGGGAACTCTGTATCCTCATTTTCTTGGCGATACTTGGAATACGAAGGTCACCGTCAATAAGAACGACCTTCTTTCCTGTTTCAGCAAGAACGAACGAAAGATTGATGGCCGTAGTGCTTTTGCCCTCGCCTCTCATCGAACTGGTCACGCCTATTATAGAACATCCTCCGTTTTCCTGAAGAGTGAATGAAAGATTGGCACGCAACAGCTTATACTGTTCTGTCGCCGTGAACTCCAGGTTCTTATGAAGAGTCTTCTGACTGTCATTCGGTTCCAACGGGACTTTCTTGTTCTTTAAAGCCAATATCATTCACCTCCTATCTGGAAGATTCATTTTTGTAGTAAGTGTAGCGAGTGCTTCCGTATCTCTTCGCATCGGTGCTGTTCAGATCAGGAACCTTCGCAAGGATAGGATAGTCGTAATTTGCAAGAATATATTCCTCATCATGAATAGTATTATCCATCAGCGCCAATACCACAAGGATGACAATGGCCACGAGCGCACCGATCACGCCGCCGACCGCAGTATGTCTGGTGATACTGGGTGCGACCTTTTCATGATCAGCTATCGCCCAGTCGACCACGTTCATGGACGTACCGTCTATAAGCTCAACTACACGCGCCTTAAGCACGTCGCCTATCTCGTTGGCAATAACCATTGCCTCTTCCGGGTCCTTCGACTTAACGGTGACCTGCATGATCTCCGTGTCGTTAACTGAGGAGACCGATATCATACTGTTGAGCTCCTCCCAATCATACTCTACCCCCGCCTGCTTAATGACCTGATTTAAGGTCGTGCGGTTTTTAAGTATGACGCTGTAAGTTTTAACAAGGCTCTGCGCAGCGCTGATATCCGACAGACTAAGCTTGTCACTAAGATTATCAAGGGATACGGAGCTGTTGTTTATGTACACCATTATAGACGAGGAATACGTGGGCGGAATAAAGAATGCCGCCATAGAAAAACCTATGCTAGCCGCAAGTATAGTACATACCACGATAACCCAAGCTCTGTGCCACAAAGACTTCAAAACATGAAGAATATCTATTACATAATAATCTCTAACAGTGTTCTCGCTCGTGTCCATAAAAGACTCCTTTTTATTACAATCGCAACGATGTGCGTACAGCTACACCATCATACATGCACATTATACATCAATCCTTTTTCAAAATCAAGTACTTTACGGAAAAAACTAATTTCAAAAAGCCAAGAGTATTCTTGGCTTTTTGATCATTTATTGACTTTAATCAAATGCAGCAAATCCATAAAATTGCAATAGGTGGTCATCTCATCTGGAAGAGATGACGCATCCAGTCGCTCCGCGCTGAAGATATACGCCTGCTGTCTTTGGTATACCGGTACCTCAACGCACCAATTCAGTATTATATTCAGGCAGTTAAAGTACACCCGCTTTCGGTAATATACGTCAGAGGTGGAACGCGCCTCAGTAATACCGCTGTCAAGAAGGCTATCCGCGATAAAGAAGTGGTTCTTCCCCGTACCTACCGTATTGGTAGGATAATTCTGCGAGTGATACACCTTATATAGATCGGGATCTGCCGAGCCCGTCCAGGCGGCACACCACATATCTTGGGTGCCCGAATTCAGCGCCGTCCAAAGCCGGTTGGTGCTTTCGGGGTCGTTGATGATAAGCTCTATGCCCACAGAGCCCAGCGCTTCCTTTACCTTCTCGGCTATAAGGTAGCAGGGATGGTCACCCTTGCCCATACCGGGCACGATAATATTATACGAGAGTCTGGCTCCGTATGGAGCGTCGTAGAAGCGATCCTCATAATAGCTCCACTTAAAGCCCGCTGCCGCAAGTGAGTTAACAGCGGCGGTTAGCGCCGCATCGTAGCGCTCCTCCCTCGTCATGCCATCCCTGTAGATAGCGACACCGTTATGGTCGTACGCATACGCCTGTGCGTAGCCTGCGTCACCGGGAATAGGTGCCGCCCAGGATGCGGATGACATAGGATACTCGATAACCTCAGCGAGCTCGCCGTAATACTGCTCCACAGCCTCCTCACGGTATGCCGCAAACAGTATGGCAAAGGCTCTGCGCAGATTCTTG
This sequence comes from Eubacteriales bacterium, assembly GCA_045546375.1. Lineage (GTDB taxonomy): Bacteria > Bacillota > Clostridia > Oscillospirales > CAG-272 > CAKSEI01. Next base: position 15,372 of record JAZQCR010000003.1, read on the forward strand.
GAAGCCGTACTGTCCGGCTCTCCGTTTACACACATCTTAGAAGCGTTGATGCCGATAAAGCCGTATCCGTTGAAGTCCACCGAGGTATATCCGATCTTGTCTCCGTTAAGCTCGCCGTTACCGTTCAGCCCATTGATCGCAGTTACGATCTCATCCGACAGCTCCGGAGAACAAATGTCTATACTTCCGTTTGCAACCCCCTCGACCATAGTCTCGTGGGAGTCGCACATAACGAACTCCACCTTTGTGGTTGCGGGCGCGCCAAGATAATACTTGTCATTCGCCGCAAGGGAAACACCCTCGCCGTCAAAGCCCTTGAACACGTAGGGACCTGCGCCGAGAGGCTCACCTATCTTCTTCAATGCATTAAGGTCACCCTTATTAAAGCCGAATTTATCAACGTCATAATCGTAGAGCTTTTCGTCACCGTAATAGTGCAAGGGTGCTACGTTCACTGCAAGAGCATACGCCGTACCCGCATCATAGCGCTCAGTGATAACGCGCAGAGAAAGCTCACCGGTCTTCTCTATACCGTAGATAGAAGGCTCGCTTTCACTTACCATGACCGCGGTAGAATAGGTAGGATCCTTCTCGGTTAGTATCTCGTCAGTTATCTCAAAAAGAGACTTTCCCGCCGCCTTACTGTAGGCAAAGGATGCATAATCATATTCGGCATCCTCACACATAACGTTAAAGAAATCAGCTACGGTATACGTATTACCGCTTCTGACGTAATCGCCGTAGCCCCAGCTCTTCATGGCGGATGCCACATTGGCGGCAAGATTGTTATTTATACAATAGTCAACGATCTCGTGAGCGAACTTCTCTCCTGCCTCCCCCTTCAGAGTCTGCCAGTAAAGATCCTGCTTTTCCTTGGTCCAGTACGAGTAATCGGTATTATCCTCACCCGCCTCGCGTATCATACGGGAAAGCACGAACATACCCGCACGGTAGTCGTTGATACCCTTGATAGGCAAGGAAGCGATACTGTGAGGGCCGTCATAGGCGGGGTCCGCCAAAACGTACAAGGTGAAGATAACATCATCCGCCGTGAGTTGCTCTCCGTCGGAGAAATACACACCGTCTCTTATCTTGATATCATATATGACGCTGCCGTCCGGATCGTTTGTTACCTCGCAGGAAGCAATACCGTCGTAGGTGTATTCCTTACCTTGATAATCAATGGCGGAACCGTCGAAGACCACGTTGCCGCCCCGCTCAAGCTCAAAAAGATCAGCACCTACCGCAGAGCACACGGCAAGATCATCGCCCTCGGATACGTAAAAGGGATTAAAGTATCCGCTAAGTTTGCCGCAACCGATATTTAGAACCGCATCCGCAGAGCCCATATCACCCGGGTTCGGTGCCTCCTCTGTCCTGCTGCAGGAAACAGAGCACAGACACATTACCGCCGCGAGAAAGATCGCCAATAACGCTTTAGTTTGCTTCATCATTTTCTCCATTAATTATTGATACCGTGGTGGATCACAGGACCGTCGGAGGAAAGCACACCGAAGGAATAGCCGTTGTTGATGCAATACTCAAGGATCCTGGGAAGAGCCTCGTAGGTCGCCTGCTTGATATCGTGCATCAGCACGACGGAGGTCTGCCTCTCGGCTATGCCGTTGATAACGTTCTGATATATGACCTCCGGGTCGTTGGTACCCGTATCGTTTGAGCCTACGTTCCAGTCGTGGTAGGAGTAGCCCTGCTCCTCTACCATCTCTGCAAGCTGGCTCATAATTCCCACGCAGTAATTCTTACTGATAGTATTGGAACTGCCGCCCGGAAATCTGATAATATCCGTGTAAGAGCCTGTCTGCTCCTTCACTATCTCCTCCATTGCCAAGAGGTCGTCAAAGTACGTCGCGGGTGAGGTATAGATGGCAAAATTGTGAGTAAGAGTATGTACGCCGATTGCGTGGCCCTGTCTGTACGCCTCGCCTATCTGATCGAGATAGTCCTTGCTCTGGGCAGTTACGAAGAATGTGGCCTTGACGTCGTACTCCGCAAGCACCTGTAAAATGGAAGAGGTAAGTCCGCAGGGGCCGTCGTCAAAGGTAAGATAGACCGTCTTACCGCTTCCCTGCTGAGTAGTGGGTCCGTTGCTGTCAACGCCGGGATAAACGATAACCGTGCGGATAGCCGTAGCGGTGTTGCCCGCAGGGTCGGAAACGGAATAGGTCAGCAGGTAACTGCCGCTGACGGAGGTATCCACCTGACCCTCCACCTTTATGGAAGCAGTGAGATCGCCGAAAATAGCGTCCATGGCAGTCGCACCGGGATCGGTAAACGCAGTGTCTTTTCTTATGCTGATCGCTATATCACCGTTAAGGGTCAGCACGGGAGCCTCGTTATCCTCAACGCCCGTCAGTTTTACCCTTTTACTGCTCTTATTGCCCGATGAATCGAAAACGGTAAGCATAACCGAGTCTCCGCTCTTCTCAAGTGTAAAGGCACTTGCGTCAAGTTCGCCGTCGTAGTTATCCTTAGCTTTGTAGGAAAACTCCAGTTCCTCACCGGGAATGAATATCACCTCGTCGGGTGACTCTATCACGGGGGGTGTCAGATCAACGACATCTACGACGCGCTGTGCGCTGGCGTTCTGTCCGTTATACGTACTCTCGTACACTACCGTATACTTACCAAGCTTCGAGGTGTCCACCTCTCCGCTCACCTTGATCTCTGCATCCACGCTCTTTGAATCGTAATAGACCTGTGCGCCCTGATCCACGTATTCCGAAAATACCTCTATCACGGCATCGCCGCCAGTCAGCTTGATCTTAAGCGCCTCGCCGTCATCCATACTCGAAACCGGCGTTGCATCCCGCCCGAACAAACAAATGCACAGAATGATGCCGATACACAGAACTATGGCACCTACTGCCAGACCGATGGAGATAAGACTCTTATTGCTTAACATAATTGAACTTCTTCTTTTCATTTTTGACCCAGCTTTGTTGTTTTTTTACTCTTTCTATTATTATATAAAATTTTATGCTTTTGTACAAGTATTTGTTGAATAAAATAAAAAATTTTTTCAGTTTTTATGCTTATTGATAATGACTCGTTTTTGTGCTACAATGTATTATCAAGATCTAAAGAGGTTTCGGAAATGAGTAAAAAGATCAAGGCTGTTATGTTTGATATGGACGGCACCTTAGTGCGCATGGACGAAAAGGACTTCACCGAAAATTATCTGCGCAGACTGTGCGCAGTGGTCTGCCCTCTCGGTTATGACAAAGAGACCGTAGTCAAGGGACTTTGGGCAGGCGTAGCGGCTATGATAAATAACGACGGTAAAAGAACCAATGCTGAGGTCTTCTGGGACGTTTTCGAGGGCTTAGTGGGCGGTAACATCCGAGAAAGGGAGCCTGTTTTCGAGGATTTCTACCGTAACGGCGATTTCAAAAAGAGCATCGAGATCACAAGGCCCAATCCAAAGGCGAGAGAAATAATCGACCGACTGAAGAAAAGGGGAATTCGTCTCGTTCTCGCTACTAACCCTCTCTTCCCCGAATCCGCGCAACACGTCAGGATGTCCTGGGTAGGACTTACCCCCGACGACTTTGAGCTGATCACTCATTACGAAAACAGCTCGTACAGCAAACCCAGCAAGGAATACTTCCTAACCCTGCTCGATCACCTCGGACTCAGCGCAGACGAGTGCACCATGATAGGCAATAACGTAAACGACGACATCATCCCTGCCGAATCAGTCGGAATAACCACCTTTACCGTGGATGAATACCTGATGGGAGACCCCGACTCGGCACCTCGTAAAGGCACCTTTGAGGATATGATGGATTTCCTTGAAAACATATAAAAAGCACCTGACGGTGCTTTTTATTTTAACAATTCTTTCAGTTCTTCCAAGGAAAACTGCTCACCTATCCTGCGGAGCTCACCCATTACCCGTTTCACGCCGCTTTCGTTCATATACCAATTATCCCTCGTAAGGCCGAGAAAAGGAACGCCTATGGGGAGGATCTCCGTATGGGGAAACTGTGACTTATAATACATATACGCTCGTCTTGCATGAAAAGAATGGCACACAAGCATCGCTTTATTAATTACCATTCCCCGCTCACTTGCAAGTTTACGGGCAAAAACGGCATTCTCCTTGGTATACGTGGATCTGTGCTCCGCGAGGATAGCGTCCTCAGGCACACCGTTTTTAAGGAGCACGTCGGAATAGAACTCCGCTTCGGTAGAGTAGTCACCGCAGTATGTCTCAGGCTTATCCTTCACACCTTCAAAACGTCCTATATTGATGCTGTATCTGCCGCCAACGAAGACCACGGGAGCAAGGCCACGGGCGTAAAGCTGCGCCGCATACTCGGGCACAGACGCATAGGAGGTCCCTGTGCAGAATATGGCATCACTGTCACACGCCTCCGCGCTCATAAATATAAAATCCGTTATTTTATCTCTTAATTCGTTCATATTGTTAGAATAACACGTTTTTTGCGAAAATTCAATAATTCTGTTGACTTTTTCCCACCGAATGATTAAAATACCCTTTGCTATGAAAAGTTTATTTAAGTCAAGAGAAATAAACATGACGGAGGGATCGGTCTTTCCGAAAATACTGCTCTTCTCCATACCTCTTATAATGACAAACCTGCTGCAGACCCTTTACAATGCGGCAGATATGATAGTTGTCGGCAAATTCAGCACCGTGGAAGGCGCAGTAGGCGCTATCGGCGCCACGTCATCACTTACGTCAGTCTTTATGAATCTGATCATGGGTGCTTCCACCGGCGCCACGGTGGTGGTAGCCAACGCTATAGGCGCAAGAGACCGCGAGAGAACAGAACGTGCGGTACACACCTCCATTATCATAGCCGCCATATGCGGTACCGCGGGAATGATAATAGGCGTTACGCTGTGCGAGCCCATACTCAAGCTCATGAGATCAGACCCCGCGCTGATAGACATGTCGGTTCTTTATTGCCGCGTCTTTTTTATGGGCGTGCCCTTCACCACCGTTCTGAACTATGCTATAGCCATACTTCGCGCAAAGGGAAACACCACCACCCCGCTTATAATACTGGCTTGCTCGGGATTGCTCAACGTAATACTAAACATCGTTTTCATTCTGTTTTTGGGAATGGACGTAGACGGCGTTGCCCTTGCTACGGTCATCTCCAACGTCTGCTCTATGGCTGTCGTCATGCTGATACTGATGCGTGACAGCGGCTGGTGCCGCTTTTCCTTCAAAAAGCTGCGAATATGCTCCTATTCCGCCGCAAGGATCGTGACCATAGGCTTTCCCGCAGGAATTCAGGGAACCCTCTTCTCTATATCCAACGTTTTCATCCAGTCCGCTGTTAACAGCTTCGGCGCGGCAGTGGTAACGGGTAACTCCATCGGAACAAATCTCGAGACCTTCGTGTACACCGCGACCAACAGCATCGCCCAGGCGGCACTGACCTTCACGGGTCAAAACGTAGGTGCAGGAAAGCCCGAAAGGATCAAGAGGGTGGCGCGCAGCAGCTATCTTGCGGGTGTGATGACCGCCGTAATACTGTGCACCGTGCTATGCGCCTTCCGCGACTTTTTTGCAGGGCTCTACATAAACTCAGAATCGGGAAACCGTGCCGAGATACTTGCCGCAGTAGAGCAAAAATTCAGATTTATGATAACGCCGTATTTTCTGGTGTCGATGATGGAGGTCGGTGCCAACCTGGTGCGTGGAATGGGGAAAAGCATCCTGCCTATGGTAGTCTCTCTTATCGGTTCCTGTCTTTTCAGGATAACCTGGACTTATACGGTTTTCGCCCTTGTTCCGGAGCTTTGGATACTATATATCTCTATGCCAATCTCTTGGTTTATAACAGCCACCGTTCACTTTATAAGTTTGGTGATCATCCTAAAGAAATACAGAGCGCATACATGAAAATAACCGTTGCCGGATGGCAACGGTTATTTTTGCTTTATTTCGCGGTATCGCCGACATAACGAGTCAGGATAGTAGCCATCTGTGCTCTCGTAGCCATACCCTTGGGCACTATAGTGGTGGTTGTCATGCCGCTGATATAGCCCTTGGCATTAGCCCACTCAAGTGAGTCGAGTGCCCAGGGGGAAACCTTATTTGCGTCGGTAAACTTGGATAAGTCACCGCCAACGCTATCTACGTCAATGCCCTTGGACTTGGCGTATCTGCAGAGCATAGTCGCAAAGGTCTCACGGTCAAGCTTACCGTTAGGATCAAACTTTGTGGCGGTAACGCCGTTTACGATGCCCTCTGAGTACGCCCACTTGATGGCGTCGGTATACCAGCCGTTGATATCGGTAAGAGGAGTGCTCACGCCGTCAACCGAGGGACTTCCCTCCATACGGTAAAGAATGGTAACGAACTGCGCTCTTGTAGCAACCGTCTCGGGGCTGAACTTACCTGCGCTGACACCGCCCATAAGTCCGAGAGTGCAGATATCTGTAATAAATTCCTTGCCCCAATAGCCGTCCTTAACGTCGGTGAAGTCGACGTATACCTGCTTGTAGTAATCAGCAATACCCGTAGCGTTATCGGTAACGTTTACGGTGCCGATGTAATTGCCGCCGAAGCTGTTCTTCACGGGCTGTGCATTACCGAAAAGTATCGTGGAGGTAGTCTTTGCCGACTCCTCGAGAGAAAGAGAGCTGAAGCGCATAAATGCATTGTATGTGCCGGATGCCGCATCTTTAGGTACAGAGACCGAAATATTATACTCCGTTGTCTCACAAGTATACCACTTCTGCGGGTCAACGTCTATCGGAACAGCAATGGTCTCGCCCTCTTCATCAACGAGGATGAGCTCGCCCACCATATCGGCAAGCAAGTTGCCGAAGCCGGTATTCTCAACGGTGCCGCGGAACTTGATCACCTCGCCGGGATTGACCGACCCGGTAGTCTGCGCGGAGCGCATAACAAAGCGATAGCCCATATGATCGAGCATCAGCTTCTGTACGCTGTGCCCGTAATATTCCTTAAGATCAGGCATGCCCTCGAAATCATGACGCTCGCTGAACTCGATCTTCATAAGTTCACCCGCAATTTCGTGAGAAGAGGTAGAAATATTATCGAGGTAGGACAGATGCGTATCGTAAAGCTCCTTAACAAAATCGTCGTTATATATAGGAGTTCCGTTTTGCTTAGCATGCTCTAAACTATTGTACGCCATCTCTCCGCCGTAGGGGATACGCTTATTCTGTCCCTTTAAGAACTCAATACCTCTCGCTCTGTTGAGGTTGATGCCGTCCGACCAGGTACCGTAGTCGGTATTGGTGCCAAGATAACCGTCGTTAAACATACCAACGCGATACATAGGGTCATTCGCCTTGATAGGTAAACTCTTCATAAAGCGAATATCGGTATTTCTGCCGTGATACTCGACTATGAAGCCTGCCGCACGCACCTGAAGGGTGACGGTAGGATCCATGTTGTCAAGGTATGCCGCCATTACGCGACGCTCGTACTCTCTCTTGTCATCGCCCTCAAGCTCGGGGTTATAAAGATGAGAGTTGACCGCGTTGTAAATGGAAGAATGCATCTCGCCCCATGGGCCGAGGATACCGCACTCAACGGAGATAACGGTGTCTTTATACTTATTGATGACCTCTGCTATCTGTGCGATATGAGTCTCGATAAGTTCAAACTCCGAAGGCTCACAGCCGACTGCCTTGCTCCAGGTGTACGCAAAACGAGGAATTACCTGTATACCGTACGCCTCTGCAGTTGAAAAGCAAGCCTCAAGGGTGTCAAGAGCCTTCTTGTCAAGCGCCTTATCCACACCGCCGGTATACTTTCCGGGATTGTCCTTGTTACTCGGTTCGCTGCCTTGGGTATAGTCGTTACCGGCAGAATACTGACCGAGGTCAAACTTGGGGGTCACAACACCGCCGCTGGAAGCGTAGCTGGACTTAAAATTAGGATTATCCTTACCGAGAATGATCCATCCTCCGCCGCTCCTTCCGCGACCGGGATTACGGTTATGGGTCTCGGTAGAGTCCTCATAGCTCATATCAACGTTCACCCACTCATCTGCGGCAACTGAAGCTGTGCCAAGTATGAACGCAAAGCATGAAAAGGCCATAACAACACTTAACAATAAAGATATTATTTTTTTCATACGTACCTCCGTATTTTTATTTTACAACATTTTAACATATTTCAAAACCAAAATCAATAGTTATTTAAAGCTGTGAACCTTTTTGCGCAGTACGATCAAACCGATGAGATTAGGAACCATCATCAGAGCGTTAAACGTGTCTGACAGTACGAAAACGCATTCAATAGACAGCACGGCCCCGAGAAAAACAAAAATGATATAAATACATCTATACAGGCCCCCGCCCTTACCACCTGACAAATATTCAAATGAGTTAAGCCCGTATACCGACCAACCGAGCACCGTGGAAAAAGCGAACAGTACCACCGACAAGGCAACGAAAGTACCTCCGAAACGCCCGAAGGCCGCGCTGAATGCCTCTCCCACCAACGCAGACGGATCCGAGCCCGCCGACAAACGTCCGCTTTGCGCGTCAACTATGCCGGAGGAAAGAACAGTCAACGCCGTAAGAGTACACATAAGCACCGTATCGATAAATACGTTTACCATACCCCACATTCCCTGCTCTGCAGGGGAACCCACGTCCGCTGATGCCCCTACGCATACCGTTGAACCGAGTCCCGCTTCGTTTGAAAAGACCCCTCGCTTCACTCCGCACGCAAGCGCTTCTCTGATGCAATAGCCTCCTATGCCGGCTCCAACGCATTTAAATGAAAAAGCGTGCTTAAAAATAGCGATAACCGCGTCGAGCAGATTTGCCCTGTAAATACAGAGAACTGCCAGACACCCAACGGTATACATAGCCACCATAAACGGCACTACCTTTTCGGTCATGCGCATCACGCCTGATGTTCCCGCAAAAATTGCAGTTCCTGCCAAAAGTGCAACCACCGATCCGCACAAAACGGAATAAAGGTCAAGTCCCAGGATCTCTCTGCCCGCCAAGGCGCTTATCTTGAAGGCCGACGTAAAATTCACCGTAAGCGCGTTTACCTGACTCATATTTCCCATGCCGAAGGATGCCATAACACAGAAAAAAGCGAACATTCTACCCAGTATATCACCTGCCCTGCCGCCGACTCCGTCACGCAGATAGTACATAGCGCCGCCTCTGTAGCCCTCTCCGTCCTTCACCCTATATAATACGCCCAGATAATTTTCCGCGTATGCTGTCATCATACCGAAAAAAGAGGTGACCACCATCCAGAACACGGCGCCCGGTCCGCCCATTACAAGTGCGGCGCTGACGCCGGCGATATTCCCTACACCTACAGACGCCGCAAGAGCTGTACAAAGGGTAGCAAAGGGACTGACGCCTCCCTTTCTTTTCCTTGTTGACGAGAAATGAGCCCCCAAAGTTTTACCGAGCACGTACGGCAGGCCGAAAAACTGAACAAAACGGAAGCGCACAGTGAAATACAACCCAACGGACAGTATGATCAGAAGACCCGCGCCGCCCCACAAAAATTCACCTATTGATTTTACAAATTCATAAACTATCATATCGCTACATTTTATAAAAAACATATGTACGATATGACAAAAAGGAAAGCACAAATCAACTCACATAAGTTTTCCGTGAAAGGCGTCGCCCGGGGTGTGCATTCAAACCCGAACACCGTTTTGGACTAAACAAAAAAAGAGATGCCGAAGCATCTCTTTTTAAATGACTTAATATAATACCTTCCAGCTAAGGCCCTTCTTTACCATGTATACGGTCTCAACTCCGTAATACTCACCGTCAGAACCGCTAAAGCTGTAAAGGACCCATACCTTCTTGTACTTGTCGTAGTCGTCAGCGTCGTCGATCAGGTCAAGCTCCTCGTAGTTCTTTAAGATAGACTCGATCTGCTTTTCCTCATCATCGGAAAGGTCGGTAGTAGAGCCGAGCTCCTTGGCCTTGGTCTTCCAGTTGCTGCCGTACTCGTCGCTGTTCTCGTCGTCAGCGTCCTCTTTTCTCTCCTCGCAGTAGTCCTTATAGTCCTCTGCATCAAGAACGTCCTTGTAGTAGTCCTCGAGCTTCATGTCAGCCTTATCAGCCTGAGCCTCAATAGAGTCCTCGCTCTTAACGAACATAACCTTGCTTGCGCCCTTAACGTCGCCCTTGTTTGCAGCCTTAACGTACTTAGCGGCAGTGCTACCGCCAAAGAGAAGGTTCCAAAGGAAAACAACGGCTACAACGGCTACGACTGCGCCGATGATAAGGGGCAGCTTACTCTTGATGAGAGAAACCACGTCAGGCTTCGCGGGAGCAGCAGGAGCCTCGGGAGCAGCATTACCGCCCATCGCAGTTCCGCAAGTAGGGCAGAATCTCTCGGTATCGGGTACGTTAGACCCACAGTTAGGACAAAACATCTTTTACCTCCAAATGTTATGTAAATTATAATTATACCGCTATACGGTATCACTACATATTATGAAAACATAAAAGGATACATCCGCAAAACACAAATATTACGAACGCACCCTCCTATGCAATTTTAACACATTGTTAATCAAAAATCAATAGTTTATAACCATTTTTTATCTTTTCAAACAAAAATATACTTATTCCTCGTCAAGGTTTTTTGCATGTGCCTCTTGCACCTCGGGAAAAACGGAAAGCATGGGCTCAACGTCCTTACCCTTCAGCTTGCGATCGACATAATTTTTCGTTATCTTCATAACGAGACCGGAAAGTGCAAGCACGCCGATAAGGTTGGGCATCATCATAAGACCGTTGAAGGTGTCGGAGATGTCCCAGGCAAGAGATGAGGTCATAACCGCACCGAGGAACACGGTAACAAGGTGGATGATCTTGAATACGGGCACGCTCCCTGTACCGAAGAGATACTCCCAAGCCTTTGAACCGTAGTGATCCCAGCCGAGAACGGTGGTAAATGCAAAGAGGAACATAGCGACAGCAACGAACTTAGAACCTATGCCTGCAAAACCGAATACAGTATCAAAAGCACCTGCAACGAGAGTCGCGTCGTCAAAGCCCGCCGCCAAAGCGCCCGTCTCAAGGTTATACACGCCGGAGGTAAGCACAACGAGAGCGGTCATGGTACATACTACTATGGTGTCCGCAAATACCTCGAAGATGCCCCACATACCCTGCTTAACAGGCTCCTTTACGTTGGAGTTGGAGTGGACCATAACCGATGAACCGAGACCCGCCTCGTTTGAGAACACGCCGCGCTTAAAGCCCTGTGTCATAACCTTACTGATAACTGTACCAACGCCTCCGCCGATAGCGGCAATAGGAGTGAAGGCATTTACGAAGATAGCCTTGAATGCAGCACCTATCTGTGCGTAGTTGACACCGATGATGACAAGGCTTCCCGCAACGAAGAGCACTACCATAAAGGGTACTACCTTCTCGGCAAAATTAGCGATCCTCTTAAGGCCGCCGAGTGTGATAAGAGCAGCTATGATCACGATGATAACGCCGAGCACGACATGATACATGGTAACGCCGCCTACCGTGATATCCGAGAGAGCAGGCACGTTGAAGGCGGAGACCACGTTAGCCACGATCTTATTTACCTGACCCATAGCGCCGATACCGAACGCCGCCAGGATCGCGAAGACAGAGAAGAGGATGGCCAGCACCTTACCGAGAGCCTTGCAGCCCTTCTTGGAGCCAAGACCGTCTGCAAGATAGTACATAGCGCCGCCCGACCACTCGCCGTCCTTATTGCGGCGACGGAAATAGATACCGAGAACGTTCTCGGAATAATTGGTCATCATACCGAAGAATGCGGCGACCCACATCCAGAAGACAGCGCCGGCGCCGCCGATAACGATAGCCGCGGCAACACCGGCGATGTTTCCGGTACCGATGGTAGCCGCAAGAGCCGTACAAAGAGCCTGGAAGGGGGATATGGACTTCTTGTCCTTACTGTGACCTATAACGTCCTTCTTGAAAAGGCTACCGATAGTATGCTTCCACCAGTGTCCGATATGGGTCACCTGGAAGAACAGTGTGAGGACTGTCATCAGAATACCCGTGCCTACCAAGAGCCATACACCTGTCTTGGTCCACACGAAAGTATTGATGACGTCATTTACGTTTGTTAATGCGTCAATAAATGCTTTCATTACTTTTCTCCTTAATATATGAAAAAATATTAAAAACAAAACGGGCTGCCCAAAAGGACAGCCCGACACAAAAAACGAAAAAAATCGCCTAAGTCAAACTTTGCTCTGTCCTTTTGCCTGAGAGATTAGCTTTCGCCTGCACCTTCGGCACTCATTTAAGAGATTCTCCAGAGTTTCGTCCATTTGCAGTCTGTT
>JAZQCR010000004.1:0-3205 GCA_045546375.1 Eubacteriales bacterium
GTGCGTAATCGCATCACGCAGTGATATATCGCTGTATCAGCCCCTTCCACCACCGGGAATGTAAAACATCATAGAGATGCCGTAACATCTCCGGCGGTCCCCCTCGGGTGGGTGGGACACGCGCGGGGTTCCCGAGGCGAGCGCAGCCGAGCCTTGGGGTTCCAAGCTCATGGGGGAGGTGCGGGTGCTCAACGCTCATAACATCACGGAGATTCGCGGCAGCACGCACCTCCACCATCGGGGGAGGTGGCAACCGCTTGTCGGTTGACGGAGGGGGCGTAACATCCGCGTCAGCGGATATATCGCTGTGATGTTACGAGCGACGATTGCTATCTCAGCCTTCTCCGCTGGAGAAGGCAACGCTGCGCCGCGGAGCTTTACTCCTTGACAGGTATAGACAGCAATATCCTGCCGTCCTCACGGCAGGTGTTGACCTTACCGTTACTTACGTAGTGATAAAGCCTGCCGCCCACCGTGTCCGAATAGGTGAAGCTGCCGTAGGAGCGAAAAAGCGGCTTGCCCCCGTAGGAATATACCTGCATCAGCCGATGGGTATCCGTCTCTTGGCCGAGGGAGGTGGTGTAAACGCCGTCGAGAAGCTGATAAATACGCTCCTTTTTTCCCGAATCGGAGTAATATTTATAGATCGCGTACTCCTCGTCCGAATAGGTGGCGATCAAGATGCCCCCTTCGGTGGGTACGGCGCTGTACAGGCGCTCGTCCGGAATAAGGCAGACCTCGTTTAATTCTTCGTCATACACAGTAGCACCCTTATCGCCATTAAAGATATGATAGCCCGAGGAGTAGTCGTATACGTGCTCCCCCTCACCGAAGGTCCTGCCGTCGGCGGTGTAGTAAACGGCGTCGTAGTTCTTATCTGCAAAGGTAAAGAGCCTTCCGTCATCGGAAAAAACGTTTGCCGCATCCTTATAGGTGAAGGAATCTATAGGCTCTGCCTGCCTATTATACGTGGTGAAGGTCTCTCCGTCGTAGGAATAGAAGCACCCCTCGGCATAGCCCAGATACTCGTACCTTTGCTCTAATACTACCTCTCCCGAAGGCAGCCGTGCAAGGCCTGAGAGCCGCTCACCGCCCTTTAAAGAGCTGAAGATAAAGTAATCTTCGTTTACTATCTCGGGCGAGGCGTCCATCTTTATCAGCTCATTAAAGGAGGAGTCAAGTATCACGAAATCGTCCTTTTTATCAAAGCCCACAAAGTAGCCGCTCTCGTAGTAGATACCGTCGTAGCCATTCATTACCTCTTTGGTTACGCCGTCATCGCAGGAGTAGTACCGCTGTCCGTTACCCATCATCCAGGAGTAACGGCTGACCGTGTACACCCCTCCGCCGATATAGTAGCAAAAGCCCTCACCGCGAAAAAGCTCGGTGCAGTAGCTGCCGTCGGCGGCGGCCACCCAAGCGGTGACCTCACCCTCCGAGTAGGGGTCGGTCTCGTTTGCCTTTGTGCGGGTGAGCAGATACTGCCCTGCGTCGGTGTCGGTGATATAGTCGTAGACCGCGTCGGTGACCACCCTGCCGTCCTCGGTGCAAAGGCCGAATTTCCAGCGGTCAACGGCGAAGTCCTCCTCTATGCCTTGGGGCTCATAGAATACCCTACGCTCACCTGCATAGGGTAGGAGAAGCCCGTAGTCATCCCTCGGGATAAACTCGGGGGTGTACTCCTCATACCATCTCTTCGGCTCGCCCGAGTCGTACTCGCCTATGTCGGGAAGGGCGTCAAGGTAGAAGGTGTTTTCGTCCCCTACGGGTGTGGCGGGTGGTGCTGCGGCGGGAAGGTCCGCCTCGGTGGGTACCTCGGTGGGCTCTGCCGCCCTGCCGCAGGAGGCGAGAATAAGGATAAGGCTTAAAAGAATCAGTAGCTTCTTCATTTGACACTCCTTTCTACCCTAAAAGACGCAAAAAAACAACGTAGGTTACAAAAACATTATATATTATTTCTATAAAAGCGTCAACCCTTGACCCATTGGCAAAACTGTGATATTATTTATGTATTGAGGTATAATAATATGGACAAAAAGCTAATAGTGCTGAAGGTGGGTACCAGTTCCCTTACCGACCGTGACGGCACCATCAATAAAGAGAAGATAAGAGGCATCTGTCAGGGTGCGGCAGACCTGCGTGACGGGGGTTACCCTGTTATCATCGTTTCCTCCGGCTCTATCGCCGCGGGCTTTTCCCGCCTTGGATACGCCAAGCGCCCTACAGCCCTTTCCGCAAAGCAGGCGTGTGCCGCGGTGGGTCAGGGGCTTCTGATGCGTGAATATGAGGAGATGCTCTATGCCAACGGCTATGCCTGCGCGCAGATACTGCTCACCGCAGACACCTTCTCTGATAAGGAAAAGTACAAGAACGCCTTCTCCACCCTGGAGACACTCTTATCGAGAGGCGCCATCCCCATTATAAATGAAAACGATACCGTCTCCACCGACCAGATACGCATAGGTGATAATGACACACTGTCCGCGCAGGTAGCGGCCATGATGCACGCAGGCAGACTGGTACTGCTCACCGACGTGGACGGACTCTATACGGCCAATCCCGCTAAGGACCCTGAGGCGCGCCTCATACCCCGCGTGGACGAGATAACCTTCGAGATCGACCTGTGCGCCCAAGGTGCAGGAAGCGCCAACGGTACGGGAGGCATGACCACCAAGCTCACTGCCGCCCGCCTGGCTACCGCGTCCGGCGTGGAGATGCTCATCACCCGCTACGACGGTCGCGCCTCGGTGACGGCCTCGGCAGATGACGACCCCCGGGGCACCCTCTTTGCCGCATCCGGCAGGCTGAAGACCAAGGAGCAGTGGGTAGCCTTCTACGCTGTGCCTGAGGGTACTCTCACCATAGACGAGGGTGCCGCCACCGCACTGAAGAGACACAAGAGCCTGCTGCGAACGGGCATCACCGATATCAAGGGTGACTTCGAGGCGGGAGCCGTGGTGTCTATAGAGAACGATTTCGGCTTCGTCTTTGCCAGAGGAACGGTGAGCCTCTCTTCCGCAGAGCTGCGCTCACCCATCTACCCCCATCCTGCCCGCCCCGCAGTCCACGCAGACAATATAGTCCTGCTGTGACCCTTTTGCTGTGGGGGCTTTTCGAGAAAAGCCCCCACACCCCCAAAAGCTTCCGAACAAGGAAAAGGGGCTTGGCGATAGAGAGATAGGAGTCACAAATTTCAAATCTGTAG
>JAZQCR010000005.1:0-8452 GCA_045546375.1 Eubacteriales bacterium
CATTATCGGGCTTGACTTACATTAGTAAGTCTGCGCCCTCTGCCCCCTAAATTGCTCGCTCTTTTTCTCGCGAAAAGTGCTTGCAGTTTAGACGGGATAAATTATCGTTGCACCTTCGTCGGGTCGCGAAGGTCATATAGTCATATTGCCGAGTGGCACGGCGGAGGTGCGGCGGGAATTTGCCCGTCCAAACCACCGTGGGTTCGACTCTCCTCGGCTTAAGCAAAGCGTGCGTATCCGAACCCGTCCGAAACGGCAGTATTTCGGGCCTTTCGGGATTGTCGTCTTTGCAAGGCACAAGCCTTACTGCATCCTCCGCGCCCGAAATTCCTCAAAATACTGCACGTTTCAGATCAAAGAATTTTGAGTAGGGCGGAGGGATGGCTATGTTAGGCAAAAACGCAGCAAATCCTTTACGGATTTGCGAGTATTTTAACGAAACAGAGCCGCGCTCCGCTCCCTCAAAATCGGGTTCGGATACGCACGCTTTGCTTACTCAAGATATGCTTCGACCCGATTAATGGTAAAGCCCTTTGCAGAAAAATTATCCTCGTATTCGGTATGTATATTCCCTTCTTCCCAAGGGCTGTTATGCAAATCGTTGGTCACGTTGCGAAGCTTAAAGCCGCACGCCTCAAACTCGGGAAGGGAAAAATCAAAAAGAGGTCTGTTATCCGTCTTGAAGAATATCTCCCCTTTCGGTGAAAGTATCTTCTTATACTCCTCCAAGAACGTCCTGTAGGTAAGGCGGCGCTTGGCGTGTCTGTCCTTCGGCCACGGATCCGAGAAGTTTAAATATATGCGATCAACGCTACCGGGGGCAAAAAGCTCGGAAACGGTAGCGGCATTGCCCACCATTACGCGTACATTGGGAAGGGCGGCGTCCCGTATCTTCTCCGCGGCAAGAAGCGCAACGTCAAATACACGCTCCATTCCAACGAAAAACACGCCGTCATCACGGCGGGCATTCTCCAAAAGAAATCTTCCCTTGCCACAGCCTATCTCAAGATAAAGCGGACGCGAGGAACGAAGTCCGTCAAGTTCCTTTACGTCAAGCACGTATTCCGCGCACGCCTGCATGCGCTCGTTGCCGTTTTTCTTTTTTCTCATTCTCATATTGAAAAAGCCCTCGAAATTTGATATAATGTATAATAATATTTTCCTGCTAACGTATATATTAACATAAATGATCACATTTTTCAATCATAAAATGGAGGTAAAATGAACCGTCAGGATTTTTATCTGAATCTGGCTCTGGAGCTTAATAACCTTAAGGTACCGCCGGAACTCATAAATACCCATATCGATCAGTTCAAGCAATATCTGCAGACCCTCAGTGAAGCAGACGCGGAAAAGCAGATCGCTTCGTTCGGTGACGTTAAGGCTCTTGCGGCAAACATATACCGTCTCTTATGCGGTGGTGACGACGCTCCCGAACCCGTGAGCAAAGCGCCTGTCAAGAATGAGCCTGAAGAGGAGTCGGTATACGATGCTTTTCGCGTTGAAGAGGAGGATGAGGACATCGTCACCCTTCTTGAGGATACCTCGGTCGTTAACGACCAAACCACCGACATCAATAACATAAACGACAGACCGGTTAGGACCAGGGCAAAAAAAGAGTTCATCCCCAAGCCCTCCCCTGTGGCAGAGCCCGCAACCGACGCGACCGTACAGTTCACTCTCAGCGACGTTCCCCTCGCCTCTGAAGCACCCGTATTCTCTCCCGAGGCAGAACCCATCGAGGACACCACCGACGGTACCCAGCTCGCAATGGACTTCGGCAGCTCCGAGACCATCAACTACGTGACCCCCGATCCCGACGTCTTTGATGACGTTAAGCTAAGCTCGGACACGTTAGTCATCGACTCTCCCGTACAGAACGTCACTCCCGAAGCACAGCCCGTGCCCCCCACGGAAACAGAAAACGAGGAATTCACCGAATTCACCTTTGACGACCTGCCCAAGCGCAAGGAACGCTCGGTAGGCGGTCTGGTACTTTTTTATTCCCTGTTTATCCTCACACTGCCGCTGACCCTTACCCTCTTCATAGTATCAATGGCGCTCTTCGGCGCTCTGTACCTGGTCTTCGGCATTCTCACAGGCGCTTTCTTCGTGCTTATCTTCGCTACCGCCGTAGCAGGTGCACTGCTGGCTCTGTCAGGCGGACTTTACGGTGTTGGGCAGATGAAAGCGGGCGGCGGTGCAATAGGTATGTTTGAGCTTGGCCTTGCCCTCATTATCGTGGGCGTGACCGTATTTGCCTGCTTCCTTTTCAGCATGATCTCCTTAAAGTGGCTTCCCGCTCTCTTAAAGTGCATCACAAAACTTCTTAAGCTGTACTTAAACAGCCTTATCCGCCTTTTCACCAACACGAAAGGTAGGTTTGCAAAGATATGAAAAAAACGACTATAATTCTTTTCTCCTGCGCTCTCATCCTTATCGTTGCAGGCGCGGTCCTGTGCTTTATCGGAACGCAGACGGGTGACGTCTTTGACAATACGGTAATAAGCGACACCCCCGTCAGCATCGACATAGGAGAAAACATCAAGACCATCGTCATCGACCTTGACGAGGTCACGGTAAACGTAAACAGCACCACCGACGACAGCTCGTACATCAAAACCACTAACGTGGATGAAAAATACCTGAAGAGTAAGTCCTCCACCGAGCTTAACATAACCGACAAGACCGACTATCTCGACCTTGTTTTGGACACGGTACAAAACTTCGCGGGTCTGCGTAACGTATTCTTCCGCGAGCAAGTAAACACCGGCGCAAAGACCGTGGACATCTACATTTCTGAAAAGGGCGACGTGGATCTGACTAAACTGAAGATCGTTACCAACAAGGGCGTTGTCAAGATAAACGATATGCACACAAAGACCCTGTACTACATAGAGGTCAAGGAGGCTACGGAGTATATCACCTTAAATGACGTGGACGCTTCCGACATCACTCTGAACGTTACCGACGGCTCGGTCAACCTGACCGACTGTACCGCCTCCCACGAAAGCACAAACGTTTGGAGCACCAACGGTATAAAAGCGACCCTGGGCTCGGGTACTTTTTATATGACACCTTCCGCTGACAAGAACTGCACGTATTACTATAATCTCAGCGCAACCAACGGCTCGATAACAGCGCCCAACGACGAGCTGATAATCAAAAACGAAAACGTCAGCACCTATAACGACGGTGTGCCCGTAGACAAGGATACGCTGACAGAGTCGGCGCCGGACAGTTCAGGTGATGGCGAGAAGGACACCGAGGAGGCGGAAAACATCACCTTCGTCACCGTTGTCAATGAAAACGGCAGTGTGGTCATCCAAAAAACTGCAGAAGATCCCAAAGAATCTGAAAAAAACGAATAATACACCGGGATGCAGGGCATACTCATAACACAAAGATATAAGGAGTCTTGGTTATGATAGATAGAATATGCCTTTTACTTTCCATCGTCGGTGGCATCAACTGGGGCAGTATCGGACTTTTACAGTTTGATATCGTAGCGTGGCTTTGCGGCGGTCAGAGTTCTGTTTTAAGCAGAATCATCTATATCGTCGTCGGTCTTTCCGCCCTTTGGTGCATTTCCCTGCTCTTCAGAGACCGTGCAGAGGTAATGGAAAAATAATTTAGAAACGCCGACTGTCGGCGTTTCTTTTTTGCCATCAATATGTTGAAACTGATAATTATAGTTTTATTACCGACGCTGTTGCTCTTCGGACTCGGCGCCTACCTCTTCGCCTGCATAAGGAAAAAGAATCTCTTTGATCCCTCGCTTTTACCCCGTGACTGTCCCAGGAATATCTACAGAAGGCAGTGTCTTGCGGGTGGCAAAGCCCTTGAAGCGCTGAACGGTAAAAGCCTCACCATAAGATCGAAGGACGGCAAAAATCTGCGCGCTCGCCTATACGAAAACAGTCAAAATGAAAGGTTCATAATCCTCGTACACGGATACCACTCGTATCCTGCCTACGACTTCGGTCTGATCGCTCACTATTATCTTGCCCTCGGGTACGGCGTATTACTCATCACACAGCGCTCTCACGAGGAAAGCGGCGGTAT
Source organism: Eubacteriales bacterium (assembly GCA_045546375.1). GTDB lineage: Bacteria > Bacillota > Clostridia > Oscillospirales > CAG-272 > CAKSEI01. The sequence continues at coordinate 4,066 of JAZQCR010000005.1, forward strand.
GCTTATAACCTACGGTGCCAAGGAGTCGGAGGATCTGTGCCTTTGGGTAGGCAGGATGGTCGAGCTGTTTCCCGGGTGTAAGATCATCCTTCACGGCGTTTCCATGGGCGGCGCAACGGTAATGCTGGCAACAGAGCGAGACCTGCCGAAAAACGTAAAAGCAATAGTTTGCGACTGCGCTTACACCTCACCCTTTGATGAAATATGCCACGTTGCGAAAACGTCAATGAATCTGCCGAGAGCCACAGTATACGCGGCAAATATCTGGTCGGTGATACTGACCGGGGTCTCGCTGAAAAGACCTTCCGTAACACGGGCGGGCGCACGTTGCCCCCTACCGAAATTATATATACACGGAGACGCGGACAACTTCGTCCCATTTGAGATGGGGTTAAAGAATTACAAAGAGGCAATGGAACCAAAGCGCTTCGTTACCGTAAAGGGCGCGGGGCACGCCATGAGCTTTTTTACGGACGAGGAGCTGGTGGCAGCAGAGCTTGCACGCTTTGCACGTGAAAATCTGCCTTGACTTTATGCTCCCTTTTGGTGTATAATATCCTGTAATCACAAAATGAAAGGAAATGAATGATGAAGGTTTCCAAGCTTTTAGGTCAGCGCTTTAAGGAGGCACCCTCCGACTGCGTTATTGAAAGCCACGCACTGATGACACGCGGAGGCTATATGAAATATATGGCAAACGGCATATACTCTCTTTATATGCCCTGCAAGCGCATCACCAAGAAAATAGAAAACATCATCCGCGAGGAGATGGATAAGATAGAGGGCCAGGAGGTAATGTTCCCCGTGGCTATGCCCGCCTCTATTTGGGAGGAATCGGGAAGATACAACTCCATCGGCAGCGAGATGGCCCGCTGGACGGACAGGGGCGGCAACAAGATGGTACTCGGTATGACCCACGAGGAGGCGGCGGTGCATTTAGCCAAGGATACTGCGGTCTCCTACGCGGACTACCCCTTTATGATATATCAGATACAGACCAAGTTCCGTGATGAGCCCAGAGCCCGCGGCGGTCTTATACGCGTTCGCGAATTCACTATGAAGGACGCTTACTCCTTCCACACAAGTCAAGAGGATCTGGAGGTGTATTATCAGCTCTGCTTCGACGCCTACAACAATATCTTCCGCCGTGCAGGTGCCAAGAACTTCGTTGACGTTAAGAGCGACTCCGGTATGATGGGCGGCAGCGTATCCCACGAGTTTATGCTGCTTACCGAGATCGGCGAGGACACCCTGGCTATCTGTCCCGAGTGCTCCTACCGTGCAAATATGGAGGCGGCTGAATGCATCGTTGATAACGGTGCAAACGAAGCAGAGCCTTTAGAAAAGATCTATACTCCCGACTGCAAGACTATCGAAGACCTGTCGAAATACCTGAAGGCAGACGAGAAGAACTTCGGTAAAGCTGTAGTATATCAGCGCAACAAGGATGATTCCTACATAGTTGTATTCATCCGCGGTGACCTGGACGTAAACGAGACCAAGCTCCGCAACTACATAGGTGAGGAGATACATCCCGCCTTTATCACCGAGGAGTCAGGCATCGTAGCAGGCTTTATCGGACCTGTAGGCCTCACCGAGAACGCCACCGTGGTGATTGACCGCTCCCTCAAGGGCATCGAGAGTATGGTGTGCGGCGCAAACGAGGTGGACTACCACTACAAGGGTATCAACCTTAAGCGTGACGTAGGCGAGGTCGAATACGTTGACGTGGCCAAGATATACGAGGGCGCCGTTTGCCCCGTATGCGGCAAGCCCATCATCAGCATCAATAAGGGTATCGAGATAGGAAACATCTTCCAGCTGGGTACCAAATACACCGAGAGCATGGATATGACCTACTCGGACAAGGACGGCGCATCAAAGCATCCTATCATGGGCTGTTACGGCATCGGAGTGGGCCGTTTGGCAGCATCCATCTGTCAGGAGAGTCGTGATAACTACGGTCCCATCTGGCCAATGTCTATAGCACCCTGGCAGGTCGAGGTATGCAACCTGCGCGCAGACGACGATACGGTAAACGCTACAGCCTCCAAACTGTACGAGGACCTGCAGTCGGCAGGCGTGGAGGTCCTATACGACGACCGTGACATCCGCCCCGGCGCTATGTTCGCTGACGCTGACCTCTTCGGCATCCCGATCCGCGCTGTGGTCAGTCCCAAGACCTGCGAGCGCGGAGTGATCGAGCTTTCCACCCGCGACAAGTCGGTGAAGAAGGATATCGAGACAGCTAATGCAGTAAACGAGATCATCGCCCTGCGTGACGAGCTGTTAGCACAGTATAAATAATCCGAATCTGAACCCCGAAACGAATGATCGTTTCGGGGTTCTTTTTGTTTTTTCTCTGATTTGACTGTTTTTTGCAACATTTTGCACAAAATAATACCACAAAAACTATTATAAATGACAAAAAGAGTTTTTTAGACATAATTGTGTAAAATATTATTGACTTTTTTTATGTTATATTGTATAATATGTCGTGCGGAGGTTTTGCCACAGTGAAGAATAAACGTTTAAAGATCGCACGTATCGAATGCGACATGAAACAAGAGGACCTGGCGAAAGCTATCGGGGTCACCCGACAGACGATCGGCCTCATCGAAGCGGGCAACTACAATCCGTCACTTAAGATATGCCTCGCAATTTGCAAGGCTTTGGGGAAAACACTCAACGACCTATTCTGGGAGGACAATTAACTATGCAGAACACGCGCACTTTTAATCGCATCCCTGCAGTACATACAGGTACGCCCTCCCGCCGCAAAGTTGCCCGTAAGCACTCCCCCTACGTTAAGCTGGCAAAAAAGATATTCAACCGGACAAAAATACATTTGACGGTCTATCTGACATTCTTCTTTATTATCCCGGCTTTTCTGCCCGCAGGCGCAGACAACGTTCTCTTGACCCTTGTATTTCCCGTCATTTCATTTTTTATGACGGGTGTTTACGGATTGAGATACGGTTTTATCAAGCACTATCTTGCCATTCCCGCCGTGCTCTTCATCCCTGCTTCTTTTATGAATTTCCAACCGTTCTCTTTCTTATACTCCCTTTGTTACCTTCTGGTTGGGATCATAGCCCTGGCATTCGGCACCATATACCGTCAGGCTTGCAGATAATATTTGTAATCAGTTTTTATTTGTCCCTTCATTTGTACAGGAAAATGCTTGCTTCGGCGGGCATTTTTCTGTCTTTTACGAAAAACTTATTGACTTAATCGCACAATTAGTTTAAAATATAAATACAGATATGGAGGTATTAAAGATGAAAAGATCAATACTTGTAATAATACTCGTCCTTACTCTCACCATTTTATGCTCCTGCGTTGAGAAATTGGACAGCTCCGACGCCCCCGGCGTTGGCCCTATCGCCACCGAGACTACTCCCGATTTTCAGGATCCCATACTTAACATCGACCCCGACAAGATCCCGGGTAACTCCGACTCCAAGGATCCTTCCGGCAGCAACGAGCCCTCAGGCTCCGAGCCCACCGGCCCCAATTCCAGTAACGAGCCCACAGGCGAAAATAACGGCGAACCTGATGCACCCGGCAACCTGCCCCTCACAGACATCGAGATCGATAACGGTGCAGGCAGCGACGGCAAGGCTGTTACCACCGCCCTGTCCGGCTACATCAATAACGTCGACAGTGACCCTGAAGGCAAGGTGGTCAAGAAGCTCACGTCCGGTAACAAGACCATATACCGCGTTCAGTACGTGCGCACCATGACCTTCATCGTTGAGGTCACTCCCATAGGTGACAACGTTCAGGTAGAGGTCTACCTCGAGCACTACAATATCGCAATGGGCAAGGACAAGCAGGTCAAGATAACTATCGGTGACTACACCGCAACCGCTCTGACCGGCGCAGTCGAATGGGACGACAATTCTAAGGCAGCAAAGACCCTGATGGCAAAGGCTATCGCACCTAAGGGAGAGGGCACCAGCCTAAAGATTGACGCGCAGATGTACTTCGGCGGCACGTATCACAAAGAAAAGATCGCTATGATGTCGCTCTCGGAAACACTTATTCTTAATTAATCAGTAAATCAAGCACAAAAAGGTCGGGATATTATCTCGACCTTTTTTATTGACTATTCACCCTTTGTTATGTATAATTAATACAACAGTTTTTTTGCGAGGAAAAGATGAAAACATTTGTTATAGAAAACGAAAAACTTACTGTGAAAATAATTGATTACGGCGCACGCATAATGAGCCTCTACGTAAAGGATGCCGATATAGACGCAGTTGCGGGATGCGACAGCCCCGAGGACTATCTTAAGGACGAGGGTGCGTACTTCGGTGCGGCGGTCGGCAGATACGCCAACCGAATATGCGACGGGCGCTTTACGCTTAACGGCACCGAA
>JAZQCR010000006.1:0-8131 GCA_045546375.1 Eubacteriales bacterium
TTCGTTTTGCAATGATGCGATGTTTGCCATAAAATGTGGCGAAGCCACACATCATTCGCGAAGCGAACATCATTAGGCGAAGCCGTCATCATTTGCCGAAGGCAAACATCATTCAAAAAGACCTCTTTTGTCCACTAGACAAAAGATGTCTTTTTGTTGGTCGGAGTGACAGGATTCGAACCTGCGACTTCGACGTCCCGAACGTCGCGCTCTACCAAACTGAGCCACACCCCGTTATCGCATTTTTACAGCCTTATGATTATACCAAAACACCCTGTTTTTGTCAAGGGATTAACCGCTTTATTTGTCTGCATATTGAAAAAACTCGGCTAAGATAGTATAATAGACGTATATTCGGAAGGACGGACGAAATGGAAAAGATAAGGTATCATTTGCTTGACGCTTGGAGAGGCTTTCTCCTGCTTAATATGATCGCATATCACGCCATATGGGATCTGGTATATCTCTATGGCGTAAAAATGCCCTGGTACAGAGGTACGCCGGGGCATAACTGGCAGAGATTTATCTGTATGTCTTTTATTTTGCTCTCCGGCTTTTGCTTCCACTTCGGTAGTAAGAGTCTGAAGCGAGGTGTCACCGTTTTCCTCGGCGGTGTTATCGTCACAGCGGTGACTATGGTGGTTCTGCCCGATATGCCCGCTCTCTTCGGCGTGCTCACACTTATCGGCTCGTGCATGATTATCGCAGTTCCCCTACATAAGCTTTTTTCCAAAATACCGTATTACTTAAACATCATCCCTCTCCTTATATCACTTTTACTTTTCATAGTATTTTATAAGGTGGATGACGGAGTCATCAATCTTTTTATCACCGAGATAGAGGTACCTCGCAAGTTCTTCGCAAACTACTTTACCGCGTATTTAGGTTTCCCCATGCCCGGCTTTTCAAGCTCTGACTACTTCCCTATCCTTCCCTGGGTTTTCCTCTTCTTTACGGGTTATTTCTTTAACGGACTCGTTAACAAATACCTGCCTAAAGTAAAGCTGCTGCGCTTTAACGTACCCGTGCTTTCCTTCTGCGGAAGGAACAGTCTGACAATTTATCTGCTTCATCAGCCTATTATATACGTAATATTGATGATAGTGATATAATCATCACAGTATTCGGGACGTCGAGGACGCCGTCCCCTACAAACGGTGTGCTCTTGACATTAAAAACGGTCGCATTATTTGCGACCGTTTTTTGAGTTAAACATTATAGCTCTTTCCTTTTCATATTTTTGCCAAAAGTAATAGTAGCCTGCAAAAAGTATGGCTATACGGAGAAGCATGGCGGGTATCGCCACCGCATAATACACTCCGTAATCCTCTGCCAAAAATATGCCGCTCTCCATCTGCTCTAGGCGCTCAGAGGGAAGCATATGGTACAGATACCACCACTGAAAGCACATAGGAGAAAAGAGACTTCCGAACATATTTAGAGAGCCGAGTATTCGGATGCCCGATATTAACATGCGAAGCAGCTCTGCCGGTATTATAAAAAGGCTCGCCTGCATTAACCATTCAGGGAAACGGCCGCCCGTGCGGTAATGGGTGGACGGATAGGAACGCATATAGTAAATGGAGATAACGGTCGGTATTATTCCCGCTACGACGGTGGTAAATATCCATTTATTCACGTCCCCCTCCAACATCTTGGAAAAAAGAGAGGAAATATAGCCGGTTACCGTCATTGCTGCAAGGGAAACGCCGAAAAGTCCCGCAAAATCAAAGGGATCAACCTTACGCTTGTATGTGCCGAACTCGGGGGTCGGCGTTACCTCGCCTATCTCGTATTCCTGCTCGTCGGCACTTCTCACAGGACGGTGCGCATAGGTGAATTCACTCTCCTTTACTGACGCCTCGGAGTATGCCGTACTTGCCTCACGTGGAGCCATCTCGGAGGCTTTAACCTCTGCTTCCTCCTCACGAAGAGGCTCACGTACGGCCATCTCAGGCATAGGTACGTCTATCCAAGGCAAAACGGGCACTCCGCACCGCTCACATTTAGCATAGCGCTTGTCAGAATAGTACCCGCACCAAACGCAATCTATATCGTGACGCCTTCCGCCACCGTATATCTGGGTATAAGGCGCGCCCTTAACGTGACGGACTCTGTCGCCCACCTGACACAGAGACTGTGCAAGATCGTCAAAATCATACCGACGGATCAGCTTGTCCAGCACCTCGCCGTTATCAAGGCGGATAAGCGCACGGACGGCGATACACTGCTCTCTCGTGAAGAACTCGTGCATATTGGGTCCCCCGTGCCAGGGCTTCAGTTCTCTTAACCTTCTGACCTTTATGACCGTACCCTCGTACGAGCTATCCCTCACATAGCTATGTATGCCCGTAGCAAAATAAGGAATCAACAATATAACTGTCAAAAAGACAGCGGTAATAATAGGCCCTGCCTTTTCAAAATAATACTCTAAGGAATATCTGTAAAACAGAGCATAATAAAGCACGGCATAAATGGCAAGACAGAGGATACACCTTCGAACAATGCGAATTATTATCTTTCTTTTAAGCACCTCGGATACGGGTGCGCTCAAACGATCCCTATTCATCTACTGTAAATCCTATATAAGATATCTTATACTCTCCGTCATCCTCAACGAGATAAAAATCCTGACTGAGTAAAACGTCGTGTCCGCTCATATTTGTGCCGAGGATATCAAGGAAGGTACCGTTATTCATCGCCAGGCGATACTCCACCTTGTACCAAATATACCGGGTATTACCCTCATAGGGTGTCCCCACAAAGGTCACCTTCATATCATATAGGCGCTGCATGGTGAAGCGCTCGGTCAGCGACCTGTAATAAGGGTGACGCTTGGAGGGGTCATCCTCAGAGGTTATATCCTCAATAAAAGCGTCGGTATAATATGTATTTACCTTTTCCCTGTCACCGTTGATTATAGCCTCGAAATACCCCGGGAAAATGGAAGCGCCGGGCTTTAAACGCTTGTCATCGACATCAAGAACGAAGGTCTCGTTTCCTGTGGAATAGTAAACGGTGCGGTCCTTTGAAAGATACTCATCATCCTCAAAGATATCTTCGTCCCAGTCAAAGTACTCCTTCGAGGTGGCATCCTCCACGTCAATATAACTGCCGAGCTTATCATATCTCGGCTCGGGCGGCTCATCCTCCAAAACAAACAGAAGATAATAAAGCACCGCTGCGACCACCGCTGTGACCGCAAAGACCGCCGAAGCTATAAGCCATTTGCGTTTTCTGTCCGTCAGCGACTTCTTCTGCTCTTTTGCGGTTTCTTTTGAATTCTCGCTCATTTGCCTCTCCAACACTGTAAATTGTTTATTAAAATTATACATTTTATCTACCTGTATGTCAACAATAAAGTATTGACAAACCCACTTTTATTTGATATAATTATCATCGGTTTTTAAAAACCTTGTATAAAGATATTCAATATTTAAGCGTCAGCCGGAAGACCCAAAGCTATTGACAAATATTGGATAATTCTATATAATATACTTTGTATGAACGGAGGCCACTTCATGAAATACGTTGATAAAAGAAAAATACAGAAGATAGAGGATTTCAGACAGCTTGTCTTCTCCGCCGCAGAGCGTTTCGGTGACAAGATCCTTTACGCTTCTCCCAAAAAGGATGGGTACAGATTCACCTATAACGACTTCAAGCGTGATATCATCAGCTTTGGCACCGCACTTATCGAACGCGGTATCAAGGATCAGAAGATCGCCGTAATGGGTGAGGCCCATCCTGCATATATGACCGCCTACTACGGCACTACCATCTCCGGAAACGTGATCGTCCCCCTTGACAAGGAGCTACAGATCAAGGAAGTGGTCAACTTCCTCAACCGCGCAAAGGCGGTTGCTATCGTTTATATGCCTTCTATGAAGGATACTATCATCAATCACAAGGACGAGCTGGAATACACCAAGCTCTTTATCCCCGTTGAGCCCGAGCACGAGGGCGAAGAGGATGTTATCACCTTCTCCGATTTTCTTGCAGAGGGTAAGGCGGCTTACGATAACGGAAACGACGAGTTCTGCACCATGCCTATCGACCGCGAGAGGATGTGCACTCTGCTCTTCACCTCCGGCACAACAGGCACCAGCAAGGGCGTTATGCTCTGTATGAGAAACCTTTGTGCTTCAGCAAACGACGCCTGCAAGTGTACCGTTTTTGACGGTGATAACGTGCTTCTCTCGGTTCTGCCCATGAATCACGTATATGAGTCTACCTGCGGTCACATCGCCGCAATAAACCTTGGCATTACCGAGTATCTTAACGATTCGCTCAAGTACGTTATGCGTAACATCAAGGCGGCAAAGCCCGATACCATGGTACTGGTTCCCCTCTTTCTTGAGACTATGCACCGCGCCATATGGAAGGGCATCGACAAGAAGGGTATGCGCAAGAAGGTCAACTTCGGCATCAAGCTATCCCGTCTTCTCTTAAAGCTTGGCATTGACGTAAAAAGAAAGATATTCGCAGACATCCTCAATGAATTCGGCGGCAGACTACAGTTCGTTATCAGCGGAGGTGCCGCACTCAGCAAGGACATAATACGCGATTTCCACGATTTCGGCATTGAGATAAACGAAGGCTACGGTATAACCGAGTGCTCTCCCCTGCTGGCGGTCAACCGTCCCTACGACGTGGTCTACGGCTCGGTGGGAAGAGCCGTGCCCGCCTGCGAAGTCAAGATCGATTCCCCCAATGAAGAGGGCATCGGCGAGATAGTCGCCAAGGGAGACAACGTGATGCTGGGCTACTACGAAAACGAAGAGGCGACCAAGGAGGCCTTTACCGAGGACGGCTGGTTCCGCACAGGCGACCTTGGATATATCGACGATAAAGGAAACATCTTCATAACCGGAAGAAAGAAAAACCTCATCATCCTCTCTAACGGTAAGAACATCTACCCCGAGGAGATAGAGGAACACCTTTACCACAGTGAATACATCGCCGAATGCGTCGTCATTGAGAGACAGAGCGATATAGGCGAACAGCTTATCACCGCGCTTATCTACCCTAACCAGGATCTGGTGGAGGGTATGAACAAGGAAGCCATATTCGATAAGATAAAGAGCGAGGTAGACGCAATTAACGAGGATCTGCCCCCCTTCAAGCAGGTAAATCAGATCGAGGTGCGCGACACCGAGTTCGAAAAGACCACTTCCAAAAAGATAAAACGCTATATTCTGAAATAAGAGAGGTTACGAAATGAAAGAAAAGATCATCGAGATCCTTGCTGACGCAGCAGGTATGAAGGCCGAAGATATTACCCCCGAGATGGAATTCGCAAAGGATCTGGGCATCAATTCCGTTGAATTTGCCGACGTTGCTTTCTCCTGCGAAGAGGCTTTTAACATCGAGATAAACGAAAAGGACTTCAGAAAGATCCGTACCGTTTCCGACCTCTACGACTACATTGACAATCTGAACGCATAAAGCATGGCAAGCGGTGTTATCTTCCTTTGTGTTTGTGCGCTTGTTTTGGTACTTGGTTACTTCACTTACAAGCTATGGCACAACATTCAGGCACAGAAAATATTGGACGAGCTTTTCGCATCCTCAAGGCGCGGAAGGGGTTTTATCCTGAAGGTGCTCATTGCCGCCTTCGGTAACAGCAAGGTCATGCCAAATGCGCGTATCCCCGTTAAGGGCAGAAATGCGCCCCCTGCCTTTGCCGATGCTCTCATCGTTTCCCGCTCGGGTATAACGGTGATCTCCGTTATGCAGAACCAGGGTATGCTGGATAACCCTCAGAACGGCCCCTGGACCTACGTTGATAAAAACGGAAGGATCACCACGGTGGAGAATCCCTTTGCAAGGAACCGCTATATGACTGAGGTACTCAAGCACATCCTGCGTAAAGACGGTTTCCACAACATCTCCTTTAATTCCCTGGTGGTCATCTCCTGTGCTGCAAGCGTTCAGCCCAAGTTCACCTACCGTAATATGGTTACCGAAAACACGGTGATCGACGAGGTAAGAAACATTATGCTGGACAAGCAGTTATCCTACACCGAGATGCGCGACGTTATGATGACCGTCAGAAGGAATATTGTTAAAGCTCCGCCATCGCAAAACACCCTGTCCGATACCGCAACAAGATTTTGATAACAAAAGAAAACTCCACTAAAATGGAGTTTTCTTTTGGTTTATTTTACTATTTCTACGGTATAGCCAAGGTTTCGGAGCCGGTATACCATTGCCTCCTCACCTGCAATGTGTGCCATACCAACACAAATGAATATCTCCTTGTCTTCGTCAAGGGCGTCAACGGCAAAGTCGGTCATAAGCGCGTCTCGCTCTGTGATGAGTATCTCCTTATACTCCTCATAGAGAGGCCACTCCTCCTCCGTTAGCTCGGAGGTATCCTCCTTTACCATTTCCTTAATGGCATCCTCGTCGCCGCTTGCCCAGACATCAAGCATACCCTCGATCTCGGGCTTCAGCTCTTCTATGTCCAAATTTACACTTTCCTCAAGCAGTAAAGTCTGTAGCGGCATTGAGTAACGGGCAGGCATAGTTATATGCTCAAAAAGGTCCTCTATGTCGATGATCTCCTTGCCGTCCTCTTTTGCTCTCTTTAATAGATAGCGATCAACGCCCGAATCAAAATCCGCACCTGCCTCCATATACAGCGTCTGACTCACAAGCTGCTCCCATAAGCAGGGCATAAACATATCAAAATAATCAAGATAAGAGTTATTCTCTATAAGATACGCCTTTGCCTTTTCATAGACCTCTGAGGATACGTGATCGGATATCTCCGTGCCGTCCTTCAGCATCATTTTTCTAAGCATAGCCACCGTGATCAGCATGTTTTCTTCCGCCACAGTGATATCACACTCAAAAGCAATGGCATCTGAACCCTCATAGGCGCTATTTACGTAGTCGGGAAAAGGATAAAAGCCTTCTCTGCCTACGTGGATTGATCCAAACAGCCAAACGGAAGAATCGTCATCGGTTACCTTATACAAAAGAGGGGTTGAGCCCTTTTCGGTTGGCACCTCAGGCTCAGTAGGATCTGTTACGGTAGCCTGCTCGGAAGGCTCGGACTCTACGGGTTCCGTCTCCCCTGTCGGCTCTTCTGCAGTAGCAACGACCTCTGTTACATCAGAGCCGTCGGTGTTATCCGTTTCAATTGCAGCCTTACCGCATGAAGCCAGCACCAGCACAAAAGACATAAATAAAACCAATAGTCTTTTCATTTTAACCTCCTGATATACACAAAGCCCCTCTGCTCTTGGCAGAGGGGCAATCGTTTTTACTTTTCAACCTCTACCATCTGGAATGCCTCTAAAATATCGCCTTCCTTGATGTCGTTGAACTTCTCAAGACCGATACCGCACTCGTAGCCGGAAGCTACCTCACGTGCATCGTCCTTAAAACGCTTGAGTGAGGAAATCTTATCCTCGAAAATTACGATACCGTCACGTACTACGCGGATCATAGCGTTACGGGAGACCTTACCGTCCTGTACGTAAGAGCCCGCTATAGTGCCGACGCCGGGAACCTTAATGGTCTGACGAACCTCTGCGTGGCCAAGGATCTCCTCCTTAAAGGTAGGAGCAAGCATACCCTTCATAGCCGCCTCGATCTCCTCGATACACTCGTAGATGATGCGGTAGGTACGGATGTCTACGCCCTGACGCTCTGCTGAATCGATAGCACCCTTATCGGGACGGACGTTAAAGCCGACGATAATAGCATTGGAAGCCGCCGCAAGCATTACGTCACCCTCGTTGATACCACCGACTGCGGTATGGATGATACGCACCTTGACCTCCTCATTGGAAAGCTTCTCGAGGGACTGCTTAACAGCCTCGGAGGAGCCCACAACGTCTGCCTTGACGATGATGTTAAGATCCTTAACGCCACCGCTGATTTGGGCAAAGAGATCGTCGAGGGATACCTTGGAGCTCGCCGCCTGCTGTTCAGCCTTTGCCTTTTCCTTACGCTGTTCAGCAAGCTCACGTGCCATCTTCTCGTCTTCAACTGCGTTGAACTCGTCACCTGATGTAGGAACCTCGGAAAGACCGATGATCTCAACGGGAACGGAGGGGCCCGCCTCCTTGACCTGCTTACCTGTGTAATCGGTAAGTCGGAGGCCAAGCGGGCTTAG
>JAZQCR010000007.1:0-4770 GCA_045546375.1 Eubacteriales bacterium
ATGCAGGCGCCGAAGCCGCATCCCATCCTCTCTTCAAATGAGAACTGCCCGCTACTCTTCGCCACACCGTCGATAGCCTTAAGCATAGGCTCGGGACCGCAGGTGTAGAAATAGCTATAATCAAGGTCAGCCATGGCATCTGTGACGAAGCCCTTCACGCCGTAGCTGCCGTCTGCGGTGGTGATGATGACCTTATCGCAAAACTCGGAGAATTCCTCCTCACCGAAAACGTCTCCCTCACTGTTAAAGCCGAGGATAGCAATAGGCCTCTTGCCCTGCGCCTTAAGCTGGCGAGCAAGGGAGTAAAGGGGAGGCACACCCACACCGCCGCCTATAAGCAGAGGTGTATCGCCCGAAAGGGTCATATCGTAGCCGTTGCCAAGGCCTATAAGTGTATCTAACTTCTCTCCTGCCTTCATCCCTGCCATCTGCCTGGTGCCCTCGCCCACTACCTTATAGATAACGGTGAGCAGGCCCTCGCTGTAGTCACAGACCGAGATGGGGCGGCGAAGATACTTGCCCTCAAGGGCGAAATTCACAAACTGACCGGGGGCGGTGATATCCGAGGTGTCACCCGCCAGATTCATTAAATACACGTCGTTTGCGATAGGTGTATTCTTGGTTATCTCATATATTACTTTTTTCATAAACTGCCTTTCCGTTTACGACGGTAACAAGACACTCACCGTAAACTTTATCCCCCGTGAAGGGTGAACTCTTACCCATTGAAACAAAGTTCATCGGGTCAACGGTATACTCTTTCTCAAGATCGAAGATACAGAAGCTCTTTTCGTCCCCCTCACATAGCCCGAAGCGCTTACGGGGAGCGACACACATAAGCTCAATTAGCTTCTCAAGGGTTATAACACCCGTTTTAACAAGGTGGGTATAGCACTCGGCAAATGCCGTTTCAAGACCAACGACCCCCATAAGCGAGCCTGCAAGGCCCCGTGACTTCTCCTCTGCGGAGTGAGGCGCGTGGTCGGTGGATATCATATCGATGGTGCCGTCCTTGACCCCCTCGATAAGCGCAAGTCTGTCCGACTCGTCACGAAGGGGCGGATTCATCTTAAATCTGCCTTCTTCCTTAAGATCCTTGTCGGATAATACAAGGTAATGAGGACCCGTCTCACAGGTGACATCAACACCTTCAGCCTTTGCCCGTCTTACAAGCTCAACTGTCTCTTTAGTGGAAATATGGCAGATATGTAAGGGGCAACCGGTCTCCTTTGAGAGAGCGATGTCACGCTCTACCTCTTTCCATTCGGACTCGGAGCAGATGCCCTTGTGTCCGTGCTCGGCACAGTACTTTCCGTCGTGGATATAACCGCCGAAGAGCAGGTCGTTTACCTCGCAGTGTGCGGCAAGTATCCTGCCTGTTTTCTTTATCTCCATCATGGCGGAGCGCATCATCTCTTCGCTCTGCACGCCCCTGCCGTCGTCCGAGTAGCCCACTACGTAGGGCGCCATACCCGCTATGTCCGAGAGCTGCTCTCCCTTCTCACCTACGGTGATGGAGCCTAAGGGGTATACGTTCACTACCGCATCCCGCTCGATAAGCACTCTCTGCTCGTTTAAGTGAGGGATACTGTCGGGTACGGGATTTAGGTTAGGCATGGTGACCAAATGCACATATCCGCCGTGAGCACCCGCGGCGCTTCCCGTAGCCACCGTTTCTTTATAAGAAAAACCCGGCTCACGCAGATGAACGTGAACGTCTGCGAAACCGGGGAAAATATATGCATTGTCGATAGTAACGGAAGGAACACCCTCAAAAGAAGAAACAAGGGTACCGTCCGAAAGAAATAAATCACCCTCTAAAAAACCGCCGTCCTTATATATCTGTGCGTTTCTTAAGTAATAGGTCATTCTTACATCCTTTTGGGTATTTTATATATTATAATATATTAGAGTGTCAAAGTCAAGTTTTTTGATAAGAAAAGAGGAATGAAAAGATCATTCCTCAATAACCTCGTTATACACGCCCTCGATGCTGTCACCGAAAACGCTTTTATCGAAATTGCCCGCTATCTGCTCGCTTATCTTTGACGCATCCTCACGCCAATTCGGGTTATTTGCTATAGCATCGATGAAAGCAAGAAAATCGCTGTCGTCGGTATACTCGTAGCCGTTCTCACCCTGACGGATAACGTCCTTAAGGCAAAGATCCTCACGGCAAAGGAGCGGAAGACCGTTTGCCGCCGCTTCAATATAGGTAAGACCCTGGGTCTCGCTGGTGGAGGCACTTACGAAGAGGTCTCCTAACTGATAATACTGCTGCACCTCTTCGGGCTTTACCATACCGGTAAATACGACACGGTCGGAGATGCCGAGCTTTTCAGAGCACTTCTCAAGATCCTCCTTGGCAGGGCCGTCGCCGACTATCAGGAACTTGAGCTTGTCATTCTTCTTTACGGCTATTGAATAAAGCTTCAAAAGCTCCTCAATATTCTTTTCTGTGCCGAGACGACCGAGATTGAGCATAACTATGTCGTCATCGCCAAAGCCCAAAGCGCGGCGCCTCTCCGAGCGTTCCTCCACGCTCATACGGTACTTATGCTGATCTATGCTGATGCCGGTGGGGATGACCTCTATGTCATTCTTCATACCGTAGCTCTGCAGGGACGCCTCTACCTTCCTCGTCGGTGCGATAACCTTCTCTGCCTTACGCAGACGGCGCTTGATATACACGCGAACCAGTTTCTTACCAAGACGCTTACTGGGAATAAGATAGGTAACGTACTGCTCGTACATAGTATGATAGGTATGCACCAAGGGCGCGCCCGTCTTCTTCGCTATCTTCTTCGCAAAGCGGAAGGTGAAAAATTCACACTGACTGTGGATAACGTCGGGGCACCACTCGATAAGCTCGCGAATGAGCTTATGGCGGAAGGAAATGGGCATACGCACGTCGGGATAGATGGCAAAAGGAACAGAACGGATATAGTACACCTCACCATCTTTGTGGCTGTGTACCGTGTCAGATAAGGTGAGTATGCGAACGTCGTGGCCCTTTGCCTTCAGCTCTGTATATAGATTCTTGACCGAAGTGACAACACCGTTTGTCTCGGTAGTGTACAGATCGGTTGTGATGAGTATCTTCATTTAGCTCCTCGGTAAACAATATTACCTCATTTTATATGAATATAATACAACATAAATATTTACAAGATGATAATAAATTGTTTCTAAAGTGTTAACTGAAAAAGAGAGGTACAATGTACCTCTCTCTTCATATTACTTGAAATACTTAACACCGCTCTCAAAGAGCTTCATATCGAAGTTGCCGGGGACGTTCTTGTAGAGGTCGGCGGCATAACGCTCGGTATGACCCATCTTACCGAAGATACGTCCGTCGGGTGACGTGATACCCTCAATAGCGAATGCAGAATTGTTGGGGTTGAATGCGATATCGTCGGTAACGTTACCTGCAAGATCCACGTACTGAGTCGCGACCTGACCGTTAGCCGCAAGGTCACGGATAAGCTCCTCACTTGCCAAGAATCTACCCTCACCGTGGCTGATCGGCACGGTGTACACGTCCCCTACGTTGCAGGCGGAGAGCCAGGGAGACTTATTGGAGGAAACGCGGGTACGTACCAACTTTGACTGGTGGCGCGCGATGGTATTAAAGGTAAGGGTAGGACAGTTCTCGTCCGTATCCATTATCTCACCGTAGGGCACAAGACCCAGTTTGATGATAGCCTGGAAGCCGTTACAGATACCAAGCATCAGACCGTCGCGGTTTTTAAGCAGTTCGTTTACCTGCTCCTTAACGGCGCCGTTACGGAAGAACGCGGTAATGAACTTACCCGAGCCGTCGGGCTCGTCACCGCCGGAAAATCCGCCGGGGATGAAGATCATCTGTGCTTCCTTCACACGCTTTGCAAAGTAGTCTACGCTGTCGGCGATAGCGCTACCCGTGAGATTCTTGATTACAATGATCTCGGGGTCAGCCCCTGCGTCGCGCATAGCCTTAGCAGAGTCGTACTCACAGTTAGTACCCGGGAATACGGGGATAAGCACCTTGGGCTTTGCCACCTTGATAGCAGGAGCGCTTCTCTTCTCTGCCTCATAGGAGAAGGCTTCAATATTGCCTCCGTTCTGCTTGATGTTGCAGGAGTAGACGCCCTCAAGCTTATTCTCATAGACCTCGGAGAGCTCTGCAAGAGTGACGCTCTCGGCTCCCAGGGTGATGGCACCGTCGTCGGTGGTCTCGCCTAAGAGGATGCCCTCTACGTCATCCGTACACTCCAGGATAAATGCGCCGTACTTATAGCCGAAGACGTCCGCAAGCGCCGTATCGGCATACTTAAAGCCGACACCGTTACCGAAGCACATCTTCATAATGCCCTCGGCAATACCGCCGAAGGTGGGTGTATATGCGGAAACTACCTTACCCGCGGAAATAGCGGAATACACCTTATCAAAGAGAGCGAGAACGCTGTCCTTTGTAGGCAGACCGTTTTCATCGTACTCGGGTGTCAGGAGCACCACCTTATTGCCCGCCGCCTTGAACTCGGGGCTGATGACCTCAGCGGTCTTGCCCGTAGTAACTGCGAAGGAAACGAGAGTGGGAGGCACGTCAAGCTTCTCAAAGGAGCCTGACA
This sequence comes from Eubacteriales bacterium, assembly GCA_045546375.1. GTDB lineage: Bacteria > Bacillota > Clostridia > Oscillospirales > CAG-272 > CAKSEI01. The sequence goes on from JAZQCR010000007.1 coordinate 4,611, forward strand.
TAGAGTCCTTACCGCCGATAGAGGCGATACCGTAGTCCATCTGCGCCTTGAATGCTCCAAGGTGCGCCGCCATAGGCTTGCCCCAGCGCTTACCGTCACGCAGAGGCTTCTCGAAATATTCCTGGAAGGTGAGGTATACGTCCTCAAACTTTGCGCCGGT
>JAZQCR010000008.1:0-6419 GCA_045546375.1 Eubacteriales bacterium
TGTTCGGAAGTTTTTGGAAGGTGCGGAAACCTTTTTACAAAAAGGTTTCCGCGCAATCCCCGTTACTTTTTCTTTATCTTATCCCAGTATGCCTTTGCCGCCTGCTCGGTCTTGTTGTCGCCGTACTCATAGAAGGTAGCGTTCTTTAAGTCGTCGGGCAGATACTGCTGTGCTACCCAGCGCCCCTCGTAATCGTGAGGGTACTTATAGCCGTTATAGTTGTTAGAGGGACGCAGATAGGGAGGCAGATTCTGTCCCTTGCCTGCGTTTACTGCCGCCTTTGCGGACTCGTATGCCACGTGAGCGGTATTGGACTTGGGACTGGTGGCCAGAAGCACCGCCGCGTGAGAAAGAGGGATGGAAGCCTCGGGCATACCCAGGTCCTTTGCGCTCTCCACGCAGGCGCGTACGATAGCCGCCGCCTGAGGATAAGCAAGACCGATATCCTCGCTTGCGATGACCTGCAGTCGCCTGCAGGCGCCGGGCAGATCTCCACCCTCCAGGATCTTAGCAAGATAGAAGATCGCCGCATCGGGGTCGGAGCCTCGGATAGACTTCTGCAGAGCGGATAACAGATCATAGTGAACGGTGCCGCTCTTGTCAAAATTGCCGATGACGCGGGGGGTCAGGGTCTCCAGCAGCTCGCGCTCCACCTTGCCCTCTGCAGTAAAGAAGGCGCTCTCGGTAAGCATAAGGGAACGGCGCACATCCCCTGCCGCACTGCGCGCGATATATTCCTTTGCCTCGGGAGAAAACTCTATTTCCTTCCCCGTTTCCTTGCAAAGAGCCGAAATTCCTCTTTCGATCACCGGAATAATATCCTTCGCCTCCACGGGGTAAAACTCAAAGACCGCAGAGCGGGAGATTATGGCGTTATATATGTATAGATAGGGGTTTTCGGTGGTGGAGGTGATGAGGGTTATCCTGCCGTCCTCGATAAATTCAAGAAGGCTCTGCTGCTGCTTCTTATTGAAGTACTGCATCTCATCAAGATAAAAGAGCACGCCGTTTTGGGCGAAGATGCCCTCGGTGGAGGCGATGACCTCACGCACGTCCGAAAGAGAGGCGGTGGTGGCGTTCAGGTGATGGAGCTGCATACCCGAGCGTTCTGCTATCAGCCTGGCGGTAGTGGTCTTACCCGTGCCGGGAGGCCCATAAAATATCATATTGGTATAGTAGCCCTGCTCTACCATCCGCGTGATAGCGCCCCGCTCACCGAAAAGGTGGCGCTGACCTGCTATCTCGGAGAAATCGGTAGGCCGCATCCTGTCTGCTAAAGGTTGATAAGCCATTTTTCCTCACAAATAACGATTTATAGCATCCTCGCTGTTTTTCATCTTCATATTATATCACAAAAGCGAGAGGATGGCAATAAAAAAGGCTTCCGAAGAAGCCTTTTTTTGTAATTATAAGCCTAAATAGCGGGACAGGATGGTAGCCATCTGAGCACGGGTAGCCTTGCCCCGGGGGACGATGGTATTGATGCCCATACCATTGATAATACCCTTGGCAAAGGCCCATGCCATACTATCTTCCGCCCACTCTGAGATCATGTAAGCGTCTAAGAAGGCACCGAGGTTAACCTTCTTATCAGGAATAGGCTCGCCCTTGTATTCGGTAGCGTATCTAAAGAGCATGGTAGCGAAGGTCTCACGGGTGAGCTTACCGTTAGGATCGAACTTACCTGCACCCACGCCGCCTACGATGCCGTTAGATGATGCCCACATAACTGCGTCGTAGAACCAGTCCTTCGCCTTCACGTCCTTGAAGGGGTTTTCTACGTCATCGACGGCGGGGCTTCCCTCCATACGGTAAAGGATGGTAACGAGCTGTGCGCGGGTAGCGATGCCCTCGGGATCGAACTTACCTACGCCTACGCCGCCCATAAGACCCTGGATGCAGATCTTCTCGATATAGGGCTTGCCCCAGTAGCCGTCCTTAACGTCGTCAAACTTGGTATATACCTGCTTGATGGTGTCGTCAGAGCCGGGGGTCACCTCATCGGTTACGGTGAAGGAACCGATCAGGTTAGCATTCTTCTTGGAATCGTAGATGATCTTAACGGTGGAAGCAAATACGCTGTAGTCGGAGCCGAGAACGTTGTAGGTAGAGTTACCCTCATTGGCAAAGCGTACGCAGTTAGCCACGTTGGTGCTTCCGTCGGGTGCCTTGTTGGCAATACGCATATATACCGAATACTCGCCTGCAGGGATGGAGGCAGGGAGCTTGATCTGTACGTCGTACTCGGAGCGCTTGGCGCTGTGCCACTTGCGTGCGTCGATATCGGTGGCAACGACGTACTCGTTCTCGCCGTCGGTGATGACAAGCTCGGTGACCTTGTTATGGGTGATGTTGGCGAAGCCGGTATTGTCTACAGTTCCCTTAACGTTGAGGACACCGCCCTTGGCAACCTCTCCGTTTAAGTAAGAGGAACGGAGAACGAAACGGTAACCCACGTGGTCCTCAAAGAACTGCGCTACGGTAGTACCGGTGTAGTCGCGCAGATCAGCGGTGATCTCGGGATTATTATCCTCCATAAAGGTGAAGAACTCGTCGTCCATGGTAGCCGCAGACCATCCGCCTGTGGTGTAGGTTACGGTGAGACCGTCCTCGGAAACCTCGGCCTTATAAGGCATATTGCCTGCGTACTTCTCCATATTACGGTCTACTTCCTTCTTGCGCAGCTCCGCCTCCTTGGCGGTAGCATAGGTCTTAGTCTGCTTGGACTCATACTTAAACTCACCTGTAACGGCGTAAGCGTTATTACCGCCGTGGTAGTAGGCCAGGTGGCTCTCATAGAACTCGGGAATAGCGCTGTAGGGAAGCCAGCAGGGGTGCAGGTAACGGTACTCTCTCGCGCCAGAGAACTCTCCTCCGTAGTTAGTGACCTCGCTCTTGAAGCCTAACCACTCGATGAAGTTTTCTCTGCTTCCCTCGAAGGAGCCTCCGTCGTCACCGTTCTGTATCATAGCGTCGTTATAACAGCCGATACGGGAGAATCTGGTATTGAGGAAAGGATACTTGGAGAAGGAGCTGCTGTTGATAGCGGGTGCCTCTTCTCCGCCGGGGAGAGTGTACTTGGGAACAACAGTGCCGTCGCCTCTGAGGCTCTCCCTCACGTAGTAGATGTACTCGGTAGCGGTACGCACGTTGATGGTGATCTCCTCAGGGAGCTGGGAAAGCCAGCCGTGGAGCACCTGCGCCTTGTATACGGAACGGCTGTACTTACCGCCCCACATCTCACCGAAAGCACCGATCATACCGCACTCGATAAGGTGTACGACGTCAGGGTACTTTGCAAAAACGGATGCCAGCTGGCTCTGGTGGGTAAGAAGCTGCTCGAATTCATTAGGCTCCTTCTGCTCGTGACCGTTGATGGAGTAGGTAGCACGAACCATACAGGTACCGCCGTTCTTACGGAGGTTAGCAAGGCTCTTATCCAGATAGTCAAGGAAGTAATCGTCCAGATCTCCGTCCTCTCCGCCTGCGTCGGTGGAGTACTTACCTAAATCGATGTAGTAGAACTGATAGCCCTGGTCGTTACGGGGCGTGCTCTTCTCGGTAACGCCTGTACTCCAAATGCAGGTGCTGCCGCGGGTGAAGCCAGCGTCCATCTGGTTGATTCGACCGATGGTCTCTCTGTACTTAATGTCCTGAAGCACCAGCCCGTCATCCTCTGCAGCAGACGCGTCGAAGACAACGAACGTCATCATGCAAAGAACGCTTGCAAGTGCCAAAGCAAGTGATAAAAATCTTTTCATTATATTTCCTCCTATGGATAGTTTAATAATTGTATCATATTACGACTTATTTATCAAGTAAAAAGCAAAAAATGATCCCGAAAAATCATTTTCGGGATCATTTTATGATTATTTGCTGTTCAGATATCTTATCATAATGGTCGCCATCTGTGCGCGGGTGGCCTTACCCTTGGGAACCAGAGTATCTGCGGTCATACCGTTGATGAAGCCCTTGGCGTTTGCCCACTTCATCGCATCAAGTGCCCAGGGGGATACCTTGTAAGCGTCCTTATAGTTTGCAGTAAACTTACCGCCGCTCACGTCGATGCCCTTGTACTTAGCGTAGCGATAGAGCATGGTGGCGAAGGTCTCACGGGTGAGCTCGCCGTTAGGATCAAACTTGGTGGTAGACACACCGTTGACAATGCCCTCCGAGTACGCCCACTTGATAGCGGCGTTATACCAGCCCTTGATGTCGGTAAAGGGAGCCGCTACGCTCTTTACCGAGGGCTGACCCTCCATGTTATAAAGAACGGTGACGAACTGCGCTCTGGTAGCGACACCCTCAGGGTTGAACCTGCCGCCGCCTACACCGCCCATGTAACCGATAGAGCAGATGGAGGAGATGAACTCCTTTGCCCAATGACCGCCGGTCACGTCTGTGAAGGAGGTGTATACCTGCTTAGCACTGTCATCCGAGCCGGGAACAGCCTCGCCGTCAACGGTGAAGGTACCGATAAAGTTACCGCCGTTCTTGGAGTTATAAATGATCTTGCAGGTGGAGGGGCCTACTCCGTAGGAGGACCCCTGTGCATTATAGGTGTACTCTCCGGGGTTGCAGAAGCGGATGCCGTTTGCCGCGTTGGTAACACCGTCGGGGGTCTTACCTGCAAAGCGTAAGAATACCTGGTACTCTCCTGCGGGGATGGATGCGGGCAGCTTCAGCTCAAGATCGTAGTTATTACGGTCTGCGCTGTACCACTTGCGGATGTCGATGTCTGTTGCGATAACGTACTCGTTCTCGCCGTCGGTGATGATGACCTCAGCCGCCTTCTCACGGGTTACGTTGGCAAAGCCTACGTTATCAACGGTTCCTGCCAAGCGGAGGACTCCGCCGGGATTAACGGTGCCCGAGATCTTGGATTCACGGAGCACGTAACGGTAGCCGATGTGGTCCTCGAACCAGATGTTCATAGGCTGGCCGAAGTAGTCGCGAAGCTCTGCGGTGCCGTCGGCTCTCTCGACGATAAGATCCATAAGCTCCTCGGTCATGGTTCCGCTGGACCATCCGCCGGATACCTTCGTGAGGACGTACTTACCGTCAGCGCTCTCACTCAGAGTGCATTCCCAGTCCATATCGTAAGCGAATCTGCCAAACAGATCGTAGTACTTATCCTGATACTCTTCTGCTGCCTCTAAGGTATTAAAGGTGGAGGTATTAGTATACTTACCCTTGTAACCGCCCTGATAGAAGGAGCTTCCTCCGCCGTATGCCGCATTTCCGCCGTGGTAGTAGGAGAGGTGGCTCTCGTAAAACTCGGGGAATGAGCGTCCGGGCAGCCAGAAGGTAGTGTCTACGTTGGTACGGTAGCTCATCTCACCGGAAAACTCTCCGCCGTAGTTGGTGCGAAGCGCCTTCCAGCCCAGCCACTGCATAAAGTTAGCACGGCCGCCAGCGAAGGAGCCGCCATCGTTGCCGTCCTGGATCATAGCGTCGTTATAGCAGCCTACGCGGGAGAACATAGTATCGTAGAATGGATACTTATAGTAGTTCTTATCGTTAAGAGACGGAGGATACTTGATGCCGTTTACGGTCTTATTTCTGAACTTTTCCCTGTAAAGATCGGTAGAGGAAGCCCAGTAATAGTACTCACCTGCAGTACGGACGTTAACGGTGATCTCCTCGGGGAGCTGATCTAACCACCCCTGGAGAACGGTCGCCTTACTTTTAGGGTTGCTGTGTCTGCCGCCCCACATCTCACCGAAGGCGCCTATCATACCGCACTCCACAAGGGCAACGACGTCCTTATACTTTGCGAACACCTCTGCCATCTGGGTCTGGTGATAAAGCATCTGCTCAAGCTCAGGCTCGCACTTCTGCTGTCCGTCCAGACCGTAGGTAAGACGTATCATACAGTTACCGCCGTTCTTACGGAGGTTGGCAAGAGTACCGTCAATGTACTCAAGGAACCACTCGTCAATATCGCGGTCAATGAAACCGTTGGCCTTGAATACGTCTGCACCCGAATACATGGAAAGGCTGATATAGTAGAACTGCCAGCCCGAGTCGTTACGGGGAACGCTCTTATCATTTAACTTATGCGCATAAATGGCGGTACTGCCCTGTGTAAAGCCGCAGTCATTCTGGTTTACACGGCCGATGACCTCTCTATACTCAATGTCCTGGAGCACCAGCTCGTCCTCTGCCGCCGCACTCTCCACGGAAATGAAGGTACACGTGCAAATCAGGGTAGCCAGCACCAAGAATAATGAAACTATTCTTTTCATATCTCATTCTCCTTTAGGGATAAATTCTTTCAGATTAATTCTACTATAAAAGCAGATGCTTTTCAATAAATCTGCGATTTTAGGGTGAAAATTAGTCGTTTGCTACAAAAGGGTATGGATCTTTTTGTGCAAAAATCACCACAGGACACCTTTTCCGCTTTACTAAAAGCC
>JAZQCR010000009.1:0-6782 GCA_045546375.1 Eubacteriales bacterium
GAGCTGTCGAGCGACAGCGAGACTGAGGGGGCTCAAAAAGTGCCCCTGCCAAAGAAACCATGATAGGACGAGCATACACAGCGGGGTTAATGGGCGCTGACGGCTACGAGATAACCGTGGAGTGCGACATACTGCCCAATAAGGAAAACTTCGATATGGTGGGACTGCCCGACACGGCTGTCAAGGAAGCCAAGGAGCGTGTGCGCTCCGCCTGCTTAAACTCGGGCTATCCCTTTCCCGACACGGCGGTGACCATGAACCTGGCGCCTGCCGACAAGAAAAAAGAGGGCTCCGCCTACGACCTGGCTATGCTTATGTCCCTGCTTGCCGCCATGGACGCAGACGGCGCAAGGGATATAGGAGAATACTCCTTTATCGGCGAGCTTTCCCTGTCCGGTGAGGTTCGCTCGGTAAACGGCGTGCTCTGCCGTGTGCTTGCGGCAAGAGAAGCAGGAAGAAAGGCCGTTTTCGTCCCCGTTGAGAACGCAAACGAGGCGGCGGTGGTAAACGGAATAACCGTCTACGGCGTGCCTACCGTACGTAAGCTCATAGACCACTTAAGAGATATAGAAAAGTTAGAGCCCGTCACCTTTGACCCTGCATCCTTTGAGGGCGAGGGCACCCTCTGCCCCTTTGACTTCTCGGAGGTGAGAGGTCAGGAGAGAGCCAAGCGCGCCATGGAGGTGGCGGCGGCAGGGGGACACAATATCCTGCTCATCGGCCCTCCCGGCACGGGTAAATCAATGCTGGCAAAGCGCCTTCCCGGCATACTTCCGCCCATGACCTTCGAGGAGGCGGTAGAGGCTACCAAGGTGCACTCGGTAGCAGGGCTTTTACCTGCTCATACTTCACTTTTAAAGCACAGACCCTTCCGCGCTCCTCACCACACCGCCACCACGGCGTCCCTTTCGGGAGGGGGCTCGGGCTTCATAAAGCCCGGTGAGGTCAGCCTCGCCCATAACGGCGTGCTCTTCCTTGACGAGCTGCCCGAATACTCAAAGAGCGTCACCGACATACTTCGCCAACCTTTGGAGGACGGCAGGATCACCGTGACCCGCGTTTCGAGAAGCGTCACCTACCCCAGCTTCGTTACTTTAGTCTGCGCTATGAACCCCTGCAAGTGCGGCTACTACGGTCACCCGGAGAAGCCCTGCACCTGCTCGGAGCAGTCAAGGCAGAATTACATATCCCGCGTTTCCGGCCCCCTTATGGACCGAATCGACCTGCAGGTGGAGGTGGGAAGCCTCACCTACGATCAGATCTCGGATACCACACCCGGTGAGAGCAGCGCATCCATAAGGGAGCGCGTTGTGAAAGCACGGCAATTTGCCATCGCCCGCTTTAAGGCGGCAGGGGAGAAGATCACCTGCAACGCGCAGATGGGTGCAGGTCAGGTGCGCAAATACTGTGTGCCCGACGACGAAGGGGATCTGGCCCTGCGCGTAGCCTACGACCGACTGCATCTGTCGGGCAGAGGCCACGACCGTCTCTTGAAGGTGGCACGCACCATTGCGGACCTGGCAGGCTCGGAGAAGATACTGGCAGAGCATATTTTGGAAGCAATAACCCTGCGCACTCTGGACAGATAGGATTATTGAGCGTCCGCGTATGAGATGCCGTATGGGGATAAATAGTAGGGTCGATTTCCGCCACCGACGGAAATCCGCATTACCAAATCCTCATCCGTCTTTGCCTAACGGCAAATACACCTTCCCCTTTGACCAAAGGGGAAGGCTCAAGTCAGCGATCACCGTTAACTATATCTTCGCGATATCGCGGTAGCGTTGCCTCCCCCTTTGATTAAAGGGTGGGCTCAAGTCAGCGATCACCGTTAACTATATCTTCGCGATATCGCGGTAGCGTTGCCTCCCCCTTTGATTAAAGGGTAGGCTCAAGTCAGCGATCACCGTTAACTATATCTCCGTGATATCGCGGCAGCGTTGCCTTCCCCTTTGGTCAAAGGGGAAGGTGGATGCGACGAAGGCGCAGACGGATGAGGATTTGGCAATGAAGATTTTTGACGTCAGGCAAAAATCAACTTTGTTTTCTGTCAAGGAGAAAATATGGACAAGCTCCACAATCCCGAACTAACTCACATTTCCAAAGTGCTTCGAAAAAACGCGACTAAAGAGGAAAACCATCTGTGGTATGATTTTCTAAAGGAAGTTGAGCCTCAGTTCAAACGGCAAAAAGTGATAGGCAAATACATAGTGGATTTTTATTGCCCCGCCGCAAAGATGGTAATCGAACTTGACGGCACTCAGCATAACGAAGCGAAAAACAAGTTGATGGATGAAGAGCGCGACGAATTTCTAAAAGAGCTCGGTATTGCGGTATTCAGATACTCAAATCGCGACATCAACAAGAACTTCGGCAGAGTGTGCACTCATATAACCAACAGATTAAAAGAAAGACTGACCGACAATCGGTAGTTTTATGCAAAATATGCATAAATATACAATAATTTTGCATAAATTTGAAATTAGGGCAAAAACCTTGAAAAATCTTTAAAAATATTGCAAAAACCCCTTGACATTTGCTTTTAAATAGTGCATAATTATGCCATTGATTTTGAATAAACATACATGGAGGACATAAAAATGAACAAGAAGGACATCAAAAAGGTAGTGCTCGCCTACTCGGGCGGTCTGGACACTTCCATCATCATTCCGTGGCTTAAGGAGAACTACAACAACTGTGAGGTCATCGCAGTTTCCGGCGACGTAGGACAGGGCACCGAGCTTGACGGCCTTGAGGAAAAGGCTATCAAGACAGGCGCAAGCAAGCTCTACATCGAAGACTTAAACGACGAATTCATCGAGGACTACGTTTTCCCCACCCTGAAGGCAGGGGCTAAGTACGAGGGCGACTACCTCCTCGGTACTTCCTTCGCACGTCCCGTTATCGCAAAGCGCATCGTGGAGATCGCTTTAGCCGAGGGCGCAGACGCCATCTGCCACGGCTGTACCGGTAAGGGCAACGACCAGGTGCGCTTCGAGCTGACCATCAAGGCATTCGCTCCCGATATGCACATCATCGCCCCCTGGAGAGAATGGGACATCAAGAGCCGTGACGAGGAGATCGACTACGCAGAGGCCCACGACATCCCCTTAAAGATAAACCGCGAGACTAACTACTCCAAGGACAAGAACCTCTGGCACCTTTCCCACGAGGGTCTGGATCTGGAGGATCCCGCAAATGAGCCTCAGTACGAGAAGCCCGGCTTCCTCGAGATGGGCGTTTCTCCCATCGAAGCCCCCGATAAGCCCACCTACGTCACCATCCACTTCGAGAAGGGTATCCCCACCGCTATCGACGGTAAGGAAATGAAGGGCGTTGACATCGTAAAGACCCTTAACAAGTTAGGCGGCGAGAACGGTATCGGCCTTGCTGACCTGGTGGAAAACCGCCTTGTAGGTATGAAGAGCCGCGGCGTATACGAGACCCCCGGCGGAACCATCCTTTACCGTGCACATCAGGTGCTGGAGACCATCACCCTTGACCGCGACACCCAGCACTACAAGGAGCAGGCGGCCATCAAGTTCGGTGAGCTGGTATACTTCGGACAGTGGTTTACTCCCCTAAGAGAAGCTCTCTCCGCTTTCGTTGACAAGACCCAGGAGTACGTCACCGGTGACGTTACCCTGAAGCTCTACAAGGGCAATATGATCAACGCAGGCGTTACCTCTCCCTACTCTCTCTACGACGACGAGATAGCTACCTTTGACGAGGATGAGGTCTACGATCAGAACGACAGCGCAGGATTTATCAACCTCTTTGGTCTTCCCATCAAGGTCGCGGCTAAGAGAAGATATCTGAAGTAATAATGCACCAAGGGGTGGAAGATTACCTTCCGCCCTCAATGTGCTTTTATTGCACCTGCTTAATTTGTAGCGGGACGTCGAGGGCGCCGTCCCCTACACAATTACGGTGCGCTTCCCCAAAAACAATTCCCCTTTTAAGAGTTTTGAAGGAGTGCAGAGGGAACTTTTGCAAAAGTTCCCTTTGCAAAAGTATTTATGGAAAAGCTATGGACAGGGCGGTTCGCCGAGGCACTTGACAAAACGGCGGACGAATTCAACGCCAGTATAAAATTTGACTCCAAGATGTACGCACAGGACATCCGCGGCTCTATGGCCCACGCAGGTATGCTGGGCAAGCAGGGCATCATATCTGCGGAAGATTCCGCACTTATAATAAAGACCCTGGGCGAGATCTTAGACGACTTAAAGAGCGGTGCGCTCACCGTTGACTACACCTGCGAGGACGTGCATATGTTCGTAGAGCAGGAGCTCACCGCACGCATTGGTGACGCGGGCAAGCGCCTGCACACCGCAAGGTCGAGAAACGACCAGGTGGCCCTCGACCTGCGCCTTTATATGCGTGACGAGTGTACAGAACTGCGTGAGCTTATCTGCGATCTGCTGTCGGTGATCTGCGAGCAGGCGGCGGCAAACAAAGAGTCGGTAATGCCCGGTTATACCCACCTGCAGAGGGCACAGCCCGTGACCATGGCACATCACCTTTTGGCATACGGTATGATGTTCACCCGCGACCTTTCACGTCTTGACGACGCACTTAAGCGGATGAACCTCTCCCCCTTAGGCGCTTGCGCTTTGGCGGGTACCACCTACCCCACCGACCGCGAGATGACCGCCGAGGCCCTTGGCTTTGACGGTGTTTGCCTTAACTCTATCGACGCGGTGTCCGACCGCGACTACGCCGTGGAGCTGGCGGCCTGCTTCAGCCTTATCATGACCCATCTCTCCCGCTTCTGCGAGGAGCTGATACTCTGGAGTTCCTGGGAATTCCGCTTTGTGGAGCTTTCCGACCGCTTCACCACCGGCTCGTCCATTATGCCCCAAAAGAAGAACCCCGATATGGCGGAGCTTATCCGCGGCAAGACAGGCAGAGTCTACGGCGACCTTATCACCCTGCTGACTGTGCTCAAGGGCATCCCCCTGGCGTACAACAAGGATATGCAGGAGGACAAGGAGGCTATCTTCGACTCCCTCGAGACCGTGAAGAAGTGCCTCACCGTCTTTACTCCTATGCTTGACAGCATGACGGTAAAGAAGGACGAGCTGCTCGCCGCCGCACGCGCCGGCCTCCTCAACGCCACCGACCTTGCAGACTACCTCGCAAAGAAGGGCATCCCCTTCCGCGCGGCATACAAGACCGTAGGGCAGATAGTGGGCAAGTGCGTAGCCGAGGGCAAGGGTCTTGAGGACTTAACTCTCGAGGAATACAAGGCATTTGACCCTTGCTTTGAAGCCGACCTATATGACGCCATCGACATTATGGCTTGCGTGGGCTCACGCAACAGCTTAGGCGGTGCATCCCCCTCGCAGGTGGACGCACAGATCGAATATATTAAGAGTTTCTTAGGGTAAGGGTTTCGTGGGGAACCCTTGAAAGGGTTCCCCACACCCCTCCTAACTTCCGCGGCAAGAAGAGTTTCTTGCGATAGAGATATAGTTTTATCAAACTGTATCACTATCGTCCCATATATTTCCCCCTTATCAAAAGTTTTTGGAGGGTGTGGGAAACGTCTGCACCTCCCCCGCCTGCGGTGGGAGGGGGACCGCGGCGACAGCCGTGGTGGAAGGGGCGTCAAAAAGGTTCCCGCGCTAAAAACATGAAAAAAGTATTTATCGACGGCAGTGCGGGTACTACCGGACTGCGAATAAAAGACAGACTGGGGAGCAGAGCCGACATAGAGCTCATAACCCTCCCCGAGGAAGAAAGAAAGCTGGCAAGCGCAAGGAAGGCCGCCATAAACGCGGCGGACATCGTATTTTTGTGCCTGCCGGACGATGCGGCGAGAGAGGCCGTGGCTATGTGTGAGGACCCGAACACGGTGATCCTTGACACCTCCACCGCCCACCGCACCGACCCACGCTTTGCCTACGGCTTTCCCGAGCTGTCGGCGGAGCACAAAGAGAAGATAATAAATTCAAAGCGTATAGCCGTGCCCGGCTGTCACGCCAGCGGCTTTATCGCGTTAGTCTACCCCCTCATCAAGGCGGGCATAATAGACAAGGGAGAACTGCTCACCTGTATGTCCTTAACCGGCTACTCGGGCGGCGGCAAAAAGATGATCGCCGACTATGAGGCAGAGGGCAGAGACCCCCTGCTGGGCGCACCCAGGCAGTATGGTCTCACCCAGTCACATAAGCATCTGCCCGAGATGTGTGCCCTGACCGGCCTTGATAACGCTCCTGTATTTATGCCCGTGGTAGGGGACTTCTACTCGGGTATGGAGGTCACCGTGCCCCTGCACGCATCTCAGGTGAAGGGCGGCATAGAGGCAGTCAAAGAGGCTTATGCTGACACCTACCGTGAGGGGCTGGTGCACTTTGACGGTGACACCGCGGAGGGGGGCTTCCTCTCTGCGCTTTCTTACTCGGGCAAAGACGATATGCACCTGACCGTTCACGGCAACGGGGAGCGCATCATCCTAACCGCCAGATACGATAATCTCGGTAAGGGCGCTTCGGGCGCTGCCGTGGAATGCATGAACCTGGTCATGGGCGTGGACTACACCACGGGCCTTGACGTGTAATAATATGCGGACCCTTTTTGAAAAAAGGGTCCGCACCCCCAAAAACTTCCTGAAAAGGAAAAATTACTTGCGATAGAGATATAGAAATATCTCTGTTATGAAAACGTAAGGTGAGATCAACCCTGTCATCCTGAGCGGAGCCGCAGGCGGAGTCGAACTGCGTAGCAGCGACCCGCAGGGTCGGGACCTCTGCAGGCAGCCGTTATAAATAACGTGC
>JAZQCR010000010.1:0-13080 GCA_045546375.1 Eubacteriales bacterium
CGCTCGGAAACGTCCCCAACTGCGCTACATCCCGATGGTAGGGTGACTTTCGTCGCCCATTATTATTTCACTATCTTATCAAACGCCACGCGCTTTGCGCCCTTATCCGAGCCGCTTTGCAGAGTGATCTCACCTGCCGGCTTAAAGCCGTTCTTTATAAGCAAGCGCTGCATTGAATTATTATCCTTATGGGTATCCCCACGCAGATATTTTATGCCGTCGCCGAAGAGATTATCCTCGATAAACTTTATCATCTCGCCGGCATAGCCCTTACCCTTACACTCGCCCGATACCGCAACTCGATGGATAGCGATATAGGGAAGGGAAGTCTGCCAACTACCGTCGATCTCTGTGTAGTTTTCATCGGGCTCGGTCGTGGCCACAAATGCCATTACAACGCGACCGCCCTCGATGCCAACGTACGAAAAGCCTGCCTTTATATCACCCTCGATGATGTTATCCTCGGGGTACCCCGACTGCCACTGATCGATGCCGCTTATGCGGAAATATTCACGCGCTTCATCGTAAAGAGCGCGAATGGCAGGTAGGTCGTTTATAGTGGAACTTCTGATGATCATACTAATACAAATCCGCCGTAGTCGGTGAGAATATCCTTTGATAAGCTGACCGGAGTTACGCCGTGAGCGCCGAGAAAGGCCTCGATGGAGTCATAATCGGGATGGGCGGTGATATCACCCGTGAAATACATTTTATCACCGATACGCACGCTACATCCGCCGATAAAGCCGTAGCTGTAACCGGGCAGGCATATCTCGCCACCGCACACCTGTAGCACCTCTATACCGTTATCCTTTGCCGCAATGGCGATGGAAGGATCGGCAGTAATGATAGCGTTACCGTCTACCTTACACACCGTGCATCTGGCATACCCTTGCGCTACGTTGATAATGGGCTTACCCATAGAGCGAATATGCTCGCTGACGCTGTCCTTACGGCAGATGATGCCCTTGTCCATATCCAGCGCATTTAAGCGCACGTCACTGGGATACTCCTTTGAGAAGGGCTCACCCGAGCAAATGACCTTTACACCCTCAAAAAGAGCCTTGTTTGCCTCGTAATACTCACGCGGCAGTAACAGACCGTCCTTTGTGGGGAAAAGCAGCATATCCGCGTGTTTTGCCACGGGGGCATCCAGCCGCTCATATGCGGGAAGGGCAATGACATTTAGACCCATGGTCCGAAAGAACGCTCTTTGCTCCTCGGGCAGATCCTCGGAGGCAAAAAGCAATGAAAAAGAGCGACCTTCGCCGCTCTTATTAGCCGTATTCACGGAAGCGTTCAAGCGCGTGTTACCTTGCCGGAACGAAGGCAGCGAGAACATACGTTTACGGTCTTGTTAGTACCGTTAACGACAGCCTTAACTCTTCTGATATTGGGCTTCCAAGCTCTGTTGGTTTTACGGTTGGAATGAGAAACCTTCAGACCGAAGGTAACGCCCTTTCCACAAACGTCACACTTTGCCATAATGACACCTCCAATTTATAGAAATCATACTTTTTCAGATTACCGAAATATAATACCACATTTCTTTTCAAAAATCAAGGGAATTTTGAAAAAATTACGAATTTTCTTCTTCTTTTTTGTTTCTGTCTCCGTGTTTTTTGAAGGAAAACTTACTTTCGGTGCGGTTTAAGAGTCTTTTGATATTCTCTCTGTGCATAAAGATAACCAAAAGCCCTATGAATATTGCGTGGACGGTAAACATGGGGCCGTCGATCATATTAAGTATCACGGGATACATCAGCATACACATAACTGACGCTAAAGATATGTATTTATATCCCAGCACCAGTATCGCAAATATCAGAAAGAGTACAAGGAAGGTAAGCGGAGAGAGACAGAGCACCACCATAGCGGTAGTAGCAACGCCCTTGCCGCCCTTGAACTTGCAGAAAACGGGGAAGCAGTGACCTACTACGCAAAAGAGACCTGCCATATATCCGCCGAAAAGCCCGAGAAGAAGTGTGCCGATAAGGACGGCCACAAATGCTTTCAGCATATCGCCGAGAAGGGTAAGCACTGCATCGCCCGTGCCGTAGTTTCTCATCATATTTGTGGTGCCGCCGTTGCCCGAGCCAAACTCTCTTACGTCCTCTTTGTACTTATACTTTGATATAAGTACGGCGAAGTTGATGCTTCCGAGCAGGTAACCTACCACAGCACAGACGATAAATAGGGGTATAGCCACATTACCCGGGATACTGCCGTTATAATGAGGGCTGATAAGACCGTCAATGCGGATGTTTCCGATAGTCTCGAAGAACGCTTTCATTATTCGTTATCTCCTCTTTGTCTTATAACAAGCCTTATAGGTGTGCCCTTAAAGCCGAACACCTCGCGGAGCTGATTCTCTATATATCTCTGATAAGAGAAGTGGAAGAGCTCTGCGTCGTTGCAAAAAAGCACGAAGGTAGGCGGCTTTATGCCGCTTTGGGTCATATAATAGATCTTAAGGCGTCTGCCCTTATCGGAGGGAGGCTGAACGCGTGAGACTGCATCGGCCAGCACGTCGTTGAGCATACCCGTAGTAATACGGGTAGCCGCCTGATTTGCTACGTAGTTGATATGCTCGAAGAGCTTACCTACCCTCTGGCCTGTCTTTGCAGATACGAAGAGCAGGGGAGCATAGGTCATATAACCGAGATGGTTATAGATATCGTCGGTAAAGGTCTTGGTAGAGGAATTATCCTTTTCGATGATATCCCACTTATTGACCACGATGATAGAAGCCTTGCCCGCCTCGTGTGCGATGCCTGCTATCTTCTCATCCTGCTCGGTTATACCCTCGTTTGCGTCGATCATAATGAGGCAGACGTCCGCTCTCTCTACCGCCATCTTGGCACGGAGAACGGAGAATTTCTCTATTCTGTCCTCCACCTTGCTCTTGCGGCGTATGCCCGCCGTGTCGATAAAGACGAACTTGCCGTATTCGTTCTCCACTCTGGTGTCGATAGCATCACGGGTAGTGCCCGCTATGTCCGAGACGATAAGCCGATCCTCACCTAAGATACGGTTGATGATAGAGCTCTTACCTGCATTAGGCTTACCGATAACGGCAACCTTTATGGTGTCGCTGTCGTCCTCTTCCTCTTGCTGCTCGGGTAAGAATTCACATACCCTGTCGAGAAGGTCACCTGAGCCCGTACCGTGAAGGGAAGAAAGAGGGATGGGGTCGCCCAGGCCAAGCTCGTAGAACTCATAGAACTCGAGAGGCAGAGCGCCGATATTATCCACCTTGTTTACCGCAAGGACGATAGGCTTGCCGCTACGCTGGAGCATACGGCAGATCTCGCGGTCGTCCGCGGTCATACCGGCTTTTATGTCGGTCATAAATATAATGACGTCAGCGGTCTCGATGGCGATCTCCGCCTGCAGGCGCATATGCTTTAAGATAATGTCATCGGTCTTGGGCTCGATTCCGCCCGTGTCGATGAGCATCATCTTTGTGCCGCACCATTCGGTCTCGTAATATATTCTGTCTCGGGTCACGCCAGGGGTGTCCTCCACTATGGCTATTCTGTCGCCCGAGAGCTTATTGAACAGCGTGGATTTACCAACGTTGGGGCGTCCCACTATGGCTACTATGGGTTTTGCCATGTTATTTCCTTTCTTAATTAAGAATAGATGCGATGAACTCCGCACCGTCGCAGTCGATAGCGCATACCTTTACCTTAAGCTCGCGCTCTACGTCATCGGTGGTGACGTCGTCGAGAAAAACGTTTTCTCCCGAGCGGAGCATTACCCTCGGGATATAGAGGGTATCGCCTAAGTCCTTACCCTTTAGCTGTGCGATGAGATCCGAGCCCGTAATAAGGCCCGCTACGGTGATATTCTCACCGAAGAAATCGTTCTCTATCATATGAACGTCGCACTCTAAATTATAGCACACTTCCTTTAGTTTTTCAACAAGAGAGCAAATAAAGGGGTATGCCGCCTTGCCTGTGGCAATGGCGCATTTGCGCGCTTTTGCGGTGTCGTACTCGTCAATATATTCATATTCTGAGTCAAACTCGGTCTGCATAGAGCGGATCAGTCCAACACCGTTTTCTATCTGAGGATAGCCCTCGTAGTATTCCTCGTTGTGAAGGGGAAGGCCTGCCTTTAAGTACATCTCGTCACCGCAGAAGAATATCCTGCTGCTGTGAGATTCCAGACACTTGTCGGCAAACGCTTCTACCTGGGCAATCACTTCGGCGCATTCTTCGCCGTTAAAGGGCTCTAAGGGATAGAGGCCATCACGGTGCTTGGTAAGCCCTGCAGGTACTATAGAGCAGCTCTCGAGGGCGGGATAGAGTGAGCTTAAGTCACTCATGGATCGGTCAAGTTCTGCCTTATCATTTACACCCTTACAGAGTACGATCTGTGCATGTATCTTGATGCCCGCCTCGGCAAAACGCTTTAAAGTCTCCATAACGTTGCCCGCAAAGCGGTTTTTCATCATGGTGCAGCGAAGCTCGGGGTTGGTGGTGTGCACCGAGACATTCATAGGGCTCATCTTCATTTTGCAGATGCGCTCTACGTCCTCGTCACTCAGGTTAGTCAGAGTGATGTAGTTACCCTGCAAAAAGGAAAGGCGGGAATCGTCATCCTTAAAATAGAGAGTGTCCCTCATACCGTGGGGCAACTGATCTATAAAGCAAAAGATGCACTTATTGCGGCAGGAGCGCTTCTCGTCCATTAAGAAGGTCTCGAAGTCGAGACCGATATCGTCATACTCGTCCTTCTCTATATGAAGGGTGAGTATATCGGGTCCGCGGTGCACCTTTACCTCTATCTCACACTCGGAGAGGTAAAAACGGTAGTCAAGGACATCGTTTATATTATTTCCGTTAATAGACAGTATGATATCCCCGGGCATAAAGCCTGCGCGGTATGCTATACTGCCTCTCATTACGCTTTTAACTGTTACCATATCACAAAAAACAAGGCGTATAGCCGCTTGCACGGCGATACGCCCTTTTGAAACTTACGCTTCGGTCTTAATGATTTCCTTGCCCTTGTAGGTGCCGCACTCGCTGCACACTCTGTGGCTGAGGTTGAAAGCGCCGCACTTGGGGCACTTGGTCATGCTGGGAAGCTCCAGCTTCCAAACATTGGAGCGTCTCTTATCTCTTCTTGCCTTGGAAACTTTTCTCTTCGGTACTGCCATCTTTCTGTTCCTCCTTGATTATATGAAAGTTATTTTTTAATCTTCTTCAAGCAGCTTTGCTAAAACTGCGAGCCGAGGATCCGGCTCATGATCGGGGCAGGAGCATTTGCCTTCGTTCAGGTTCTTACCGCACTTAGGGCAAAGTCCCTTGCAGTCGTCATGACACAGGATCTTTGAGGGGAAGAGAAGCAGTATCTGTTCGAGAAGTGGAATATCGACGTCTACTGAACTATCCTCGACCACTACATAGTCATCGTCATCTTCGGTAATGAGTGTGTTAGGCAGGGCAACCGTCCGTTCAAAATCAACGGGGAACACGCCTTTGATCGGTTCCAAGCACCGTGCGCATTCCGTTTCGTAGGCAACGTCAGCGCGGAGAGTTAAGGCCATATAGCCCGCATTATCCGTTATTCTGCCGTTTACCTCGAATGGTTTCGGGAAAACCACGCCTGAGGGAGCATCCTCACTCAAAAGTGTGTAGCTGAAAGAGATCTCAGACTCGGTACCGTTTAATAATGTACTGATATCAATCTTCATCAGCGACTCCTTTTCATAACAACGCATCATATATTATACTAAGCCGCAACCTCTTTGTCAAGTTGTTTTATGAAAAATTATTTCACAATTTGGCAAATATTACTGATTTATCACGGTATAGATGAAGGTGCCGCCCGAAACGGTGTACATTCTTCCGTCGGGCAGGGTGATGTCGGCTACTGTCTTCTCGGGTACGGTAAACTCGAAGTAGATCTCGTCACCCTTATAGTACCAATGGCTCTCGATCTTACCGGCTCTCGAGTCGATACCTACGCGAAGGTAACCGAGGCGTGCATCTGTTACGGGCTCTATGGTGATATGGGTGTAGCCGGGGCCGTCCTCGCATACCTGAATACCCGCTCCAACGCCGAAGATCCAGTCGTATACTGCGCCGTAGGCATAGTGGTTAAAGGAGTTCATACCCGCACTCCAGAAGGTGCCGTCCTCCTTGATGCAGTCCCAGTGCTCCCACATGGTGGTGGCGCCCTGCTTTACGGAGAAGAGCCAGGAGGGGAAGCGGTCGGTGAGCAGAAGATCATATGCAAGGTCGTTTCTGCCTATCTTTGTGAGGGCGTGCATCAGCTTGGGAGTACCCACGAAGCCGGTGGTCAGCAGTCTGCCTCTTTCTTCTACCAGATCTGCTAAGGTGTCGTAGCACTTCTGTCTATACTGCTCTTCGCAGAGATCAAAGCAGGTGGCCAGCACATACGCAGTCTGCGTGCGAAGGGCGGGCACTCCGTCACGGAAGTAGCGGTCGCGGATAGCCTTAACCACATTGCCGTATAGGGTCTTGTATTCGCTCATATCCTTGCCTAAGACTTCACCTGCCTTGATAAGCAGAGAGGTGCTGTACGCAAAGAATGCAGATGCGATATAGTCGTTAGCGGCGAAGTCGATATCGTAGCCGATACCGCCGTCCAGGTTCAGCCAGTCGCCGTAGTGCTGACCTCCAACCCAGAGGAATTCTTCTTCACCGAAATTATGCATATATTCGACCCATTTCTTCATAGAGTCAAACTGTGCTTCAAGGATCGCCTTATCTCCGTATGCTAAATATACCTCCCAAGGGCAGTGGGTAGCCGCGTCGCCCCATGCTGCAGAAACGTTGGTGGCGATAGGCTCGGGAACGATACCGGGCACGCCTCCGTCGGGATGCTGAGTAAGTGCTATTTCACCCAGCCACTTCTTAAAGAAAGCTTCAACGTCGTAGTTGATGGCGGCGGTGCGCATAAATGCCAGAGCATCACCGGTCCAGCCCAGACGCTCGTCACGCTGAGGGCAGTCGGTGGGCACGTCCACGTAGTTGCTCTTTTGCCCCCAGATAATGTTGTGATAAAGCTGATTTATCTGCGCATTTCCGCAGGAGAACCAGCCGGTACGTTTAATGTCCGTATGAACCACGATAGCGACGAAGTCATCAAGGTCTATATCAAAGGGATATTCGTCTAAGCGCACGTAGCGGAAGCCCTGCCAGGTAAAGGTAGGCTTGAAGGTCTCTTCGCCCTCGCCCGAGAGGATATATGTATCCGTTACCTTAGCATTACGCATATTCTCGGTATAGAAGTTTCCGTCCTTGTCAAGGACCTCGGCGTGGGTGATGACTATCCTGTCACCCTTTTTACCACGTGCTTTTATCTGCACGTATCCTGCCATATTCTGACCGAAGTCGATGACCCTCTCACCCTTAGGAGTTACGAAGTGCTTCACGGCCGTGATGCGCTCCTGCTCCTTGACGGTCTCGTCTATCTGTGGAACCAGGGCGGTATTGACATCATCTATAACGGCATTACCGTATTCGATTATTTCGGCTGTGCTGTCAACCGTCTCGCCGTCGTATATTTGTGTAAAGGTGATCTTTGAAGAGCGTACCTTTTCACTACCGTCGGATACGATGAGAGTTTTTTCTCCGTTCGTATACTCTATCTCTAAGGCGTAGATCAGGCTGATGTGATCCATAAAGGTATGGTTAGTAGAGTAATAGCCTACGTAGCCCACCGCCCAGCCCTCCGCACAACTAAAGGAGAGCTCGTTCTCTTTAGCTAAAAGCTCGGTCACGTCGTAGGTCTGGTACTGTACGCGCTTTCTGTATTCGGTCCAACCGGGGGTAAAAAGGTCGTTTCCTACCCGTTTACCGTTGATATAGGCCACGTACATACCGATAGCCGAAGCGCAAAGGGTGGCGCGTGCTATCTCGCCCTCTACCTTGACACTTTTGTAAAACTCGTGACAGGAGCACTCCGTGTCACGTGGGCTCCTCACCCACTTTGCATTGCTTAACATTTTTATTCCTCCGTTTTGTTAAGGTCTCATTCTATTAATTCAATTTTACATTATTGATTGAATAAAGTCAACAAATAACAAGAAAAAAAGGACGCATTCAGCGTCCTTTTTTAAAGAGCTTATCAAACAGCGCTCTCGCCTCACCGCTATCGGTTTTTTTTACCGTGTATACACCGTTGTTTTTAATAAGGGTCTGCCCGTCCTTGACCTCAAATCCTATCTCGGAAAGGGGGATGTTGGTAAAACTGCCGTCCTCACATTCACAAACGGCAAAGCCCTCTTCAATGCGGTCGATAATATACTTACATTCCAAGCTCTTCACCTACCAGTATCAGTTTTATTCTGCCGGGGGTGCGGCTGTAGCGTGTGATGACTATCTGATTACATATAGTATCAGGTGCCTTGCAGTCAGAGCACTTGCCTGTAAGGTAGCAGGGTCTCGTCTCTGAGGGGAAACGCTGTGAGTTCATGGGGGCGGCGGTATTCCTCGCTCTTACTATAGCATCATCAACGGTGGGGCAGAGCTTATTCATCCCTGCGATGACCACTACGTTTTTAGGGCCGTAGCAAAGGGCGGCGACGCGGTTTCCCATTCCGTCGATATTTACCATCTGACCGTCAGCCGAGAGGGCGTTCGCACTCATTAAGAAGGTGTCACAAAGGAGACCTTGCCTCATGATCTCGGTGCGCTCCTCGGCTGTTTGCGCCTTTTCTCTATCCAGCATCTTGTTGCCTCTTGAGTATAAAGCTTCCTTTAAGCCAAGGGTGTCTATTGTTACCGAGCCACCCCAGGCTACAGTGTCCTCACTTGAGATTAGAGAAAGTGCCAGGTTCTTTGCTTCAATAGCGCTCTTACAGTAGTGAGCGTCAAAGCCGCGGGAACGAAACGCCTTGACGGCACCCTCGCCCGCTTTGTCGAAATATGCTTGCTTTAGTGACATATCACACCTCAAAAAATCTGATCTTGGTATTTGGCTAATAATTTAATAAGGAAAAATCCCAGTACACCGCAGGAGATCACCTCACCAAGGCCCACAGTTAAGAAAAGGAAGGGAAGCGCATCCTCAGCGGCATACACGTATCTTATAACGAATGGTACTATCACCGTGTTTGCGATGATAGGCGGCAGGGTGGTGATAAAGGTCAGTCTGCCCTTACATATCTTGCTAAGGTAAAAGGTGCCGACAGCGCCTAAGAGGGTCGCCAAGCTTCCGAATACCACGTCCCAGGGGGCACACCCTGTTAAGAGATTAGCAGTAATGCACCCAACAAACAGCCCCGGTATTGCGGCTGGGGTAAAAATGGGAAGTATAGTGAGAGCTTCACTCAGCCTCACTTGAATTGCACCGCTGGCAAGGCCGAATAGGTTGGCGAGGTAGGTCAGGGCAACGTAGATGGCGGCGATCAGCGCCGCGTGGGTAAGGTAACGCGTTTTTTTGTTTCTCATAAAAGAAACCTCCGTAGTTTTGTTTGGGGTGAAGTGCATCATCCAAGCTCGATTTTGAGGGAGCGGAGCGCGGCTCTGCTTTGTTAAAATACTCGCAAATCCATAAAGGATTTGCTGTGTTTTTGCCTCGCATAGCCATCACTCCGCTCTCCGCAAAATTCTGTGATCCGAAACGTGCAGTATTTCGAGGGATTTTGGGTGCGGAGGATGCAGTAAGGCTTTGCCTTGCAAAGACGACAATCTCAAAATATCCGAAATACTGATGTTTCGGACGGGCTTGGATGATGCACTTCACCCCGGTGAGGATGGTCACGAACTCACCGATGTTTATTATATATTATCATTTGAAAACCGTCAAGATTTTAAAAAGTTTTTTGTTTAACTATTGAGTTTTTTTAAACAATTAGATATAATAACTATACAAAAAGGAGGAAAAAGCTATGAGAAAAATACTATGTTTAATCTTTGGGGTATTACTTACCTTGTCTTCGTTTACGGTTTGTGCTTTAGACACGCCTTACGAGGGTGTAGTGGACACAGGCCTTGATTACAGCGAGGCTGTAACATATCTGGAGAATCCCATGAACGCCATGCCCCATTGTCAGTTTATCACCGTTGACCCTGAGGGCAGCTTCAGCCTGGATACCCCGGCCGGCTTCTGTCAGTATTTCTTTGATATGCGCCTGTTCTCGGGTGGCTACACCTGCGTAAAGGTCAATGAATACGACGAGCCCATATATGATGATGACGGCAATTTTGTTTTTGATCTGAACGGTATGCAGATACCTCTCACCAAGGAGATGAGAGAGGCTCGCGTTACCGATATATACGGCCCTCGATATGACTGGGCGCTTAATAACCCCAATAGAGGCGGTGAAAAGGATATTCCTTTGACCGAAGCGGCTCTCGCTTCTTTAGAGAGAGGGTTCAAGGCTCTGCGCGAAGCCGGCGGAACCTGCATTATCTCGCCTTCTTACGCGGCCAACGGTGAGGTGTTCAACGAGCCGCTTGACTTTGAGATGATCCTCACCCATGCACGTCAGCTCTCCGAGCTGATCACCGAGTACTCGGACGTTATCGGAGCTATAGAGATACGTACCATAGGCCCTTTCGGCGAGATGTGGGGCTCCCCTTACTGCAATAAGAGATACGCTAACAGAATAATCGACACTTACCTATCTAATACACCTAATTCCGTTAAGGTAATGGTGCGCACTCCCGGCTATGCATGCAATTATCTCTTGGATATCGACGGGACCGACAGAGGCTTACTTTATGATAAGCAGGGCAATAAGATACGTGTTTCTGCGGGAGGAGGTAAATTCTCCTTTGCATATCTTGTGCCTTACGATAATATTCAGGGTCTTGACTTAGAGAAATTCAAGCGTATATCTATGTTTAACGACGGATACATGCTTACTAACGCCGATACCGGCACATGGTCAAAGCGCGAGGTAGAGATAAAGTGGTTAGAGTGGGCGTCTCAGTACGGATACTACGGCGGCGAATACGGAAGCGGAGACCGTCCCTCCGACGAGATGTGGCTGCCTAAGAACGCTCTGCCGGAGATGTACCGCACTCACGTTTCGTATATGCACGATAATATGTATTATTCAGGTCATCCTAACGTGGATAACTGGGAAACAACCTTTAATACCCGTGCAGAGGCGGAGAAGTTCGTTGAGGATCTGTATAATGAATCCCTCAGCATCACCCCCAAGGATGAGGCAGCTAACGTGCTGGATCTTAATACTGTCAGATACGAGGCGGCAAACCCTAACGACCCCGACGGTGTGACTACCGTTCAGCTCGATAAGACCGGTTACGATCACCTTATATTCACCGAGGAGCTGGCGAAGGCCTGCACTAAGGCAGACGTGTCCGCATACTACGACTACAGTGTGTATACCTTTATCCGTGACCACATCGGCTATCGCTTTGTGGTTCGCGATGCGAAGATGACTGCATCCATTCCTACAGGAGGCCTCCTGCAGATATCTCTCGATATAGAGAATACGGGCATGGCTAACTGCGTTCAGGACAAGGTAGCTCAGCTCGTTATCGAGAGGGGTGCAAAGGAGATCGAGGTCATAACTCTTAATGGAGCGGTTAATGCCAATAAATGGTTGAGCCAGGAGACCTCCGACGTTGATTTCGAGGTTCGTTTATCCCGCGAGCTTGAGCCCGGTCAGTATAACGCTTATCTGCGTGTTTGCAATATAACCAATGATGGCGAACCCAATACAAAGACCTGCGTGCAGTTTGCTAACGACCGAATTTACAATACTAAGCACAGAGCTAACCGTATAGGCACTTTTGTCATTACCGAGGATGAATACGTATATGCCTCTGACGAGAGCGTGCAGGTCACCACTAAGTTCAAGGACGTGGCCGATGGCTACTGGGGCAGAGAATACATCGAGAAGATCTGCACCATGGGTAATATGGGCGGTATGTCCGTATCCACTTTCGTTCCCGAGGGCGTTGCTACCAGAGCACAGCTCGTAACCGTTCTCTATAATATGGAGGGCAAGCCCGCAGTAGACGGTATCAGCACTCCTCTTAAGGACATCGAGGGCTGGTACAATGCGGCTATCAAGTGGGCGTACTCAGAGGGTATCGTAAATGGTGTGACTCCCACCAAGTTCGATCCCGATGCAAAGCTCAACCGTCAGACCTTTGCTACCATGATCTACAGATACGCAAAGTATAAGGGTATCAACGTAGAGTCCGTTAAGGGCGACATCTCCGCTTTCAAGGATGCAGGCAAGGTAGCAGGCTGGGCGCTGGATGCTATGAAGTGGGCAAATGCCAAGGGATATATCAACGGTATGACCAAGACCACTCTGGTTCCCGAGGGACTTGCTACCAGAGCACAGATGGCGACCATACTGACCCGTTATATCGAGTCCTTATAATAGTTTTAAACCACCGCTTCACAAAGAGGCGGTGGTTTTCATTTTTACTTCTTGACTAAAACGCTTTATTATGGTAGAATGCTAAAGTGCGTGTCATAAAATGGTGATTTTCGGCGTCAAGATGCTGAATGATACGTTCTTTTTATGACAAATAATATTCCGTAAGGGAGTAATAATATGGAAAAGAACAAAGAGTTTAAGCCGTATATTCCCGCCGACAGAGTGACCCCCGAGCTTACGGTGACCTCCATCGTAATGGGTATTCTGCTGGCTGTGATATTCGGCGCCGCCAACGCTTATCTCGGCCTTCGCGTTGGTATGACCGTTTCCGCATCCATTCCTGCGGCGGTTATCTCTATGGGCGTGATACGCGTTATCATGCGCAAAAATTCTATTTTGGAAAGCAATGTCGTTCAGACCATCGGCTCTGCAGGTGAGTCCCTGGCGGCGGGTGCGATCTTCACTATGCCTGCGCTGTTCTTATGGGCGCGTGAGGGCGTAATGGAAAAGCCCGGTATCATTGAGATCACCCTTATTGCTCTTATCGGCGGTCTTTTGGGCGTATTCTTTATGGTGCCCCTGCGTAACGCCCTTATCGTGCGTGAGCACGGCACCCTGCCTTATCCCGAGGGAAAGGCGTGTGCGGAGGTGCTTCTCGCAGGCGAGGAGGGCGGTTCTAACGCTTCTACCGTGTTTGCAGGTATGGAAGTCGGGTCGTAGCCATGTCG
>JAZQCR010000011.1:0-11482 GCA_045546375.1 Eubacteriales bacterium
CTTCTTGTATTTCTTACCGCTGCCGCAGGGACAGGGGTCGTTTCTGCCGACCTTGGCGGCGGCACGGACGGTGGTAGGCTTCTTCTGCTCTGCCTTGCCGCCTGCGAAGCCCTCTCCCGTTACCTTGGCTACCTCCTTACGCTCGGTAGGTGCCTTACGGGGAACAACGCTCCAGATGGCGCGGGAGGTATCCTCTCTGATCGCCGCTACCATAGAGTCAAAGAGCTCGCCGCCCTGGATACGGTACTCGGTGATGGGGTTGCGCTGTGCATAAGCGTTAAGCCCAACGCCGCCCTTTAGGTCGTCCATATCGTCAAGGTGCTGCATCCAGTGGGTATCAACAGCACGGAGCAGGATAACGCGCTCTATCTCGCGCATATCGATGCCCTCGCCCTCGAAGAGCTTTTCCTTGGCCTCGTAGAGCTCTCTTGCCCGTCCGCAAAGCAGCTCGATAATATCCTCCGCCTTAAGGGAGTTAAGCTCCTTTGCCGAATACTTGAAGTCATCGGGGGTGCAGAGAGCCATAAGCTCCTGACGGATGCCCTCGAAGTTCCACTCATCGGGAATATCGCTCATAGTATGCTCAAGGACCGCACCTCTGACGGTAGCGTCCATCATAGTGAGGATGTCTTCTTTCAGATCAGCTCCGTCCAGCACGTTCTTACGCTGGTCGTAGATGGTGGTCCTCTGCTGATTCATCACGTCGTCGTACTCGAGGACGTGCTTTCTGCGGTTGAAGTTCTGGTCCTCCAGGCGCTTCTGCGCATTCTCGATGGAGCCCGAGAGTATCTTCGCGTCAATAGGCTGATCGTCGGGCAGGTGAGCGACGATGCCAAGCATCCTGTCGCTTCCGAAAAGGCGCATAAGATCGTCCTCAAAGGAAAGGTAGAAGCGGGATTCACCGGGGTCGCCCTGACGTCCGCTTCGTCCGCGAAGCTGGTTATCTATACGTCTTGATTCGTGGCGCTCGGTGCCTATGATAAAGAGGCCCCCTGCCGCCACCACCTGCTCATACTCGGGACGGATCTCTTCTTTATATTTCTCAAATAATTCTTTATAGAGCTTGCGTGCGGCGAGGATCTGTTCGTCCTCGGTGTCCGCAGTACCCATAGCCGCTCCGATGAGCTCGTCCTCATATTCAAGGCGCTTCATCTCCTGCTTTGCAAGGAACTCGGGGTTACCGCCCAGCATGATGTCGGTGCCTCGTCCCGCCATATTGGTGGCGATGGTGACCGTGCCGGGCTTACCTGCCATAGCCACGATCTCCGCTTCCTTCTCGTGGTACTTAGCATTAAGCACCGTGTGCTTGATGCCTGCCTTGGAAAGCTTTCTTGACAGCTCCTCCGACTTCTCTACCGAAACGGTACCAACGAGAACGGGCTGACCCTTCTCGCGGCACTCTAAAATCTGACGGATGATGGCTTCGTGCTTGGTAGCCACGCTCTTGTATACCGCGTCGTTGTGATCGCGACGGATCATAGGCTTATTGGTGGGGATGACCACTACATCGAGAGCATATATCTCACGGAACTCGTTCTCCTCGGTGAGCGCCGTACCTGTCATACCCGACAGCTTCTTATACTGACGGAAATAGTTCTGGAAGGTGATGGAGGCAAGGGTCTTCGACTCCTTCTGCACCTTTACTCCCTCTTTTGCCTCTATCGCCTGATGCAGGCCTTCGTTGTAGCGTCTGCCGGGCATGATACGGCCGGTAAAGGAATCAACTATCAGCACCTGTCCGTCCTTCACCATATAGTCAACGTCACGGCGCATAACGCCACGTGCCTTGATGGCCTGAGAAACGTGATGATAAAGGGTAGTGTGCTCGGGGTCAGTGAAATTCTCTACGTTATAGTACGCCTCTGCCTTGGCTACGCCGTTTGCGGTAAGCACGGCGGTGCGCGCCTTCTCGTCTACGATGTAGTCGGCTCCTCCCGTGTCCACCACGTCCTCGGTATACTCCTTGTCCTCCAGCTCCTTTATGCGGAACTCCTTAAGTCCCTTTACAAAGTGAGCGGCGCGGTCGTACTCGGCGGTGGAGTTTTCTCCCTCGCCCGAGATGATAAGAGGTGTTCTCGCCTCATCGATAAGGATGGAGTCCACCTCGTCTACGATAGCGAAGACCTGTGCGCGCTGAACCAGGCGCTCCTTATAGAGCACCATATTGTCACGCAGATAGTCAAAGCCGAATTCGTTATTGGTTCCGTAGGTGATATCCGAGTTATATGCCTTCTGCTTTTCTGAAGTAGTCTGCCCGTGGCAGATAAGTCCGCAGGAAAGGCCAAGGAAGTTATACACCCTTCCCATCTCCTCAGCACCCACTCTCGCAAGGTACTCGTTTACCGTGACGATATGAACGCCCTCGCCTGTAAGCGCGTTTAAGTATGCAGGCAGGGTGGCCACAAGGGTCTTACCCTCACCGGTCTTCATCTCTGCGATACGTCCCTGATGCAGGACGATACCGCCCATTAGCTGAACGCGGAAGGGACGCTTACCGAGAACTCTGGCATCCGCTTCACGTACTGTGGCAAATGCCTCGGGCAATATGCTGTCAAGGCTCTCGCCCTCCGAAAGGCGAGCTTTAAGTATATCGGTCTGCTCTCGCAGCTCGCTGTCGCTCATGGCGGCGTACTTATCCGCCAGCGCCTCTATCCTGTCTACGATAGGCTTTATCTTCTTTATTTGTCTGTCGGAATAGGTTCCGAAAACGGACGAAATTAATCCCATTATTTCTCTCCAAAAAATTTCTTATCTAATATTATAACATATTTTTTTGCAATAAAGAATATTTTTTGTAAATTCGTTGAAAAAACTATCCTTTTCTTATATAATATTTAAAAATAAACACGGAGAGATGCATGAGTAACATAAATATCGCACTTATCGAGCCCGAAATACCGCAGAACACAGGCAACATAGCCCGTACCTGCGCCGCCACGGGCACCTCCCTTCACCTGGTGAAGCCCCTTGGCTTTGAGATAGACGACCGAAAGCTGAAGCGTGCGGGGCTGGACTACTGGGGGGAGCTTGACATCACGTATTATGACAGCCTTGAGGACTTCCTCGAGAAGACCAAGGACGAAAACCTCTTCTTTTTCTCCACCAAGGCGCCTCGCGCTCACACTCAAGTGACCTACCCCGAGAGATGCTTTTTGGTCTTCGGCAAGGAGACCAAGGGGCTTCCCGAGGAGCTATTACACGATAACCCCGAGAAGTGCGTACGCATCCCCATGCGGGATAAGCTCCGTTCACTTAACCTATCCAACTCCGCCGCCATCGGTGTATATGAGGTACTGCGCCAGCGCGACTACGAGGGTCTTCGCGAGGACGGCGAGCTGACTAAATTCACATGGAACGATTAGAGCATATGCAGGGCGGCGGCATGGGTGTCGCCCTTTTCGGTGCGGATATACTCAGCGTTCATGCCGCCTTGCCCGGGGAAGCGCTGTGCTCGTTGTACCTGAAGGCGCAGGGAAAACTCTCCCTTAAGCTTGAGCCTGCCTCGGGCGTACGGCGAGGTTCTCTTGTGAGTGAAGACTGCACTCTTCGCTTTACAGACGTGATGCACCGCGATATACCCGTTTTCGCAAGGCAGATAGAATGCTTTGACACGGTTTACTTTGGCTTATCCGTTCCGCCTGACGTTACCAAGCGCTATTTTAAAAAAGGCGGAAACCCCTCTCTGCTGATCTCATCAAGGGCAGGTCATATCTGCATTACCCTTCGCGGCGGCGCCTTCTTGCAAGAGGGTATCCGCTTTGCAAGCGGAAAAAGCGAGATTTACGTAACCGCGCTCACGGGAAACACGAAGGCGGGGCTGCCGGGTGTGCCGCCTGCCTTCCGTAAGCTGTATGAAGAGACAGAGCGTGACGCAGACCTTCGGATAAGCACACCCGAGCTTCGGGATATAGTGAACCGCATCTGCGGCGGCGGTGTGCTCCGCTCCTTTGCCGAGGGCAGTTATCACACGGAAGAGCAGTACCAAGCGGTAAAGGCCCTATGTGAGGCACGGCTGTTCGTCAAAGCAAAAGGCATCATCAACTTTATGCTGAGCACATACAGAGCCCACGGGAGCCTTCCTATGATATACGGTGAAAAGTCCGTGTATGATCCCTTCCCTGCCATTCGCGCCTCTTACTTAGCTTTGGCTCTTAAAGAGTATTACGACCGCTCGGGGGATAGACGCTATATAAAAAGCACCCTTTACGAGGTGTCGGCGGCACTCACGTATATCCTTGACTGCGTAAACGGCTCTCACCTGCCTCATCTCGGGGACGAGGGGATATACGGCAAAGACCTTTTGCTTCCCTCGGCAAAAAGCGAAGAGCTCACCGAGCGTGCCCTGGAGGCGGTAAAGCAAATGAGCGAGGAGACAAGGACACGCATATGCTGTAAGGTCAGCCTAAGTGACGCTCCCAAAAGCAAAACACGCAAGCGTCCGCCTCGCGCACTTCGCACACTCTGCGAAAGATGCGGCAAAGAAGGTGTCTGCTACCTGGGGAAAGACGGAGACTACCTCTGTCCCGAATGTTATATCGAATAAAAATACCTCTTATCGGATAAAATCGGTAAGAGGTGTTTTTATGTGTACTGCTATCAGCTATATTTCGGGAGATCACTACTTCGGACGGAATCTGGATCTGGAGCATTCATTCGGCGAATCGGTGATAGTCACTCCGCGCGCCTACCGATTTGACTTCCGCTGTGGGACTGTGATATCAAGGCACTATGCCATTATCGGCATAGGCATCGTGGAGGACGGGTATCCCCTTTACTACGACGCCGTAAACGAGAGCGGACTCTGCGCGGCGGGGCTGAACTTCCATGGATACGCACGCTATGGGGTCGGCTCGGGAAAGGACAATGTCGCTGTCTTTGAGCTTATCCCCTGGCTTCTCTGTCAATGCGACAGCACGGAGCAGGCGCGACGTCTGCTTGAAAGAATAAACCTGACAGACGAGCCCTTTAATACTAAATATCCCGTAACACCTCTGCACTTTATCATAAGCGATAAGCACGCCTCCATTACCTTGGAGAGCACAGAGGCAGGCATTCGAATATACGATAACCCCGTAGGCGTGCTTACAAACAATCCCGACTTCCCCTATCATATGACCCACCTCGCCGACTTCGTTTCCCTTTCTGCGGAGCAAAAGGAAAATACCCTGGCTCCGCACGCCTCACTTCCGCCCTACAGCAGAGGTATGGGCGGTATGGGGCTACCCGGGGATATGTCCAGCGCCTCCCGGTTTGTAAGGGCTGTATTTCTGCGCTCTCACACAGTCTGCGAAGGGGGCGAAGGGGAAAAGGTCAGCGGCTTTTTACGTATGCTGGACTGCCTTTCCCAGGTAGACGGCTGCGTGCTCCTTCCAAACGGCAAACGTGAGCGCACGGTCTATTCCTCCTGTATAAACGCCGACCGCGGAATCTATTACTACAAGACCTATAATAATCCCCGCGTGAGTGCGGTGACCCTCGGTGACGGGAACCGAAGCGGAAAGGTCCTTAGTGCCTATCCTCTTTTGTGGAAAAACGATATCAAGTATTTAGTGTAAAAAAGAAGAGTCACTGCTCCTGTGACTCTTCTTTATTCTGTTCCTCGTACCACTTGTAGTACTCCTGCATTATGGGGTCGATGCGCTCGATGACCATATGTATGCAGTCGTAGTTATCGTTGGCGATGGGAAGGGGTACGGTGGACATGGCAACCACCACGTAAGCGTTATCCCCGCGGACTACGATACCCGCCTCGTGGAAGCCGTAGTCGTCCGAGCCCGCCTTATGGGCGATAACGTCGGCGTCCTTTACCACCTTGGCGATCTCGTTAAAGTTATTGTGGGTGAAGTAATACCACATATTGGATGCCTCGGGACTGCCCGAATCCTTGTACTTCCATATCTCCTGCCAGATAAGTCCGAGATCAAGAGGACGCATGGGGGTCCAGAGCTTATCCCGTCTGTATTCGTATGGGTGCTCGGGGACACCCAGCTTGATGCAAAGGCTCTTGTACTTCTCGACGCCCATTATCTTCCACAGAGCGTTATAGGCAGTATTGTCGCTGTCGTGGATCATATAGTATAACAGCTCGCCTATTGTATACCAACGACTGCCGTGCCTTCCCACGTAGCCTGCGCCCGCCAGATAGTCGCTTCCGTCATAGAAATAACGGTGATCCAACGTAATTCCGTAGCTGCCAAGGCCGGAGGTGTAGCCCTTCTCGGCGTTCAGGCGCGCGGTCTCCGCCTGCTTGAACCAGGCAAGGGCAAAGCCCGCCTTCCTCGTACATCCGGGGTTGAAATACTCATTGGCATTGTAGCCAAATGACATACCCGAGCCAAGATCCAAAACGTAAAATCCAACGTCATAGTACTTATAGTGCTCGTAATTCATAACACCGTAAAGGCCCTGAAGCGCCTCCTCGGGTATCTCGTACTCGGAATTATTTACCGTGATAACGTCGGGAACAAAGGTGTCGTACTTATTCTCTATCCTTACGTAATCGGGACGGCCGCCCTGAGGGTCGATGGGCTCTGTAGGCTTCTCGGTAGGCTCTTCCGTAGGCTCTTCGGTAGGCTCCTCGGTAGGCTCCTCGGTGGGGTCGGCCTCCGTTTCGGTGGGAGACTCCGTTACTGCGTCGCTCTGCGCCTCGCCGCCAAGATTGACTGCATCCTTGGTAGCACAGCCCGAAAGGACAATAATGGCCAGCAATATTGATAGTATACTTAAAAGGTTCTTTTTCATTTCACCGTCTCACTTGAATACTTTTATTATTATAGACGCAACAAGATCCGTTTGGTTACACTTTTATCAAAAAAATCTTTACCCGTGCATTATATCAAATATTGGTGAAAAATGCAATATTAATCTCCCCCTTGACAGTAATAATTATTCGTGATATAATAACACACGTAATATAACATATGTTATCCAACGGAGGAGCCATGCCGCCAAAAGCTAAATATACAAAGGAACAGATAGCCGCATACGCCTTTGAGAGCACAAGGCAAAAAGGGATAGAAAGCCTCAGCGCGCGGTCTCTGGCGGAAGGGCTCGGAGTATCGACGGCACCCCTTTTCACCGCCTTCGGAAGTGTCGAGGAGATACGGAAAGAGGTGGAGGCGCGTGCATACGCCCTCTACAGCGAATATATCGCCGAGGGGCTTCGTGAACCTATACCCTTTAAGGGTACGGGACGGGCGTACATCCGATTTGCCAAGGATGAGCCTCGGCTGTTCAAGCTCCTATTCATGAGCCCCCGCAAAGAGGAGCCCTCTCACTTCTATCCCGAAGGGGACGTTAACGCCCCTACCATTGAAGGCTTTGTCAAGGACGGATACTCCCTCTCGGAAGAGCAGGTAAAGAAGCTGTATAATCACCTTTCGGTCTACGTCCACGGCATTGCTACCCTCTACGCACAAGGACGGAACGTCTTCACCGACGAGGACGTCGGCCGAATGCTGAGCGAGGTCTTTAACGCCCTATTAAAGGAGCTGAAAAATGAAAAACGTAATTGAAATAAAAAATCTGAACAAATCCTTCGGCGAGGTCCGCGCGGTACGTGACCTTTCCTTCTCCGTGAAGGAAGGTGAGCTCTTTGCCTTTCTCGGTGTTAACGGCGCAGGCAAATCCACCACCATAAATATTATGTGCGCACAGCTAAAGAAGGACAGCGGCGAGGTGATCATAGATTCTCACGACCTTGACGTTACCGCCTCCTTTATCAAGAGCCGACTTGGAGTGGTCTTTCAGGAGTCTCTGCTGGATAAGGCTCTGTCGGCAAAGGATAATCTGCAGAGCAGAGCCGCACTCTACGGCATCGTAGGCAAGGACTTTGATAAGCGCCTGTGTGAGCTCACCGAGCTCCTTGACTTAAGTGAGCTTCTTAAGCGACCCGTAGGCAAGCTCTCAGGAGGTCAGCGCAGACGTATAGATATAGCAAGAGCACTTCTCCATAATCCGAAGATACTTATTTTAGACGAGCCTACCACCGGCCTTGACCCACAAAGCCGAAAAATGCTGTGGGACGTGATCGAGGGACTTCGTAAAAGCGAAGGAATGACCGTCTTCCTCACTACCCATTATATGGAGGAGGCGGCAGGGGCAGACTACGTGGTGATACTGGACAGCGGACTGCTGGTGGCAGAGGGTACACCCCTTGAGCTCAAAAACAAGTACACGGGTGACTTCATTACCCTTTACGGAGTAAATGAAGATCAGATAAAGGCGCTGGGCGTGCCTTTCGAGCCCCTGCGCGACGCCTTCCGTCTTGCGGTGAAGGATACCGCAGAGGCTACCGCCCTTATCATCGCTCATCCCGAGCTGTTCCGTGACTACGAGATAACCAAGGGAAAGATGGACGACGTCTTTCTTCGCGCTACGGGAAAGGAGCTGTCGGAAAAATGAAGACCTTAGGTGCATTAGTAAAACGAAATACCAAGCTTTTCTTTAAAGATAAGGGGATGTTCTTCACCTCCCTTATTACGCCTATGATACTTTTGGTATTATACGCCACCTTCCTTTGCAACGTATATGAGGACAGCTTTACCTCCGCGCTGCCCGAGGGAATGAAGATGGCAAAGGAGCTGATAGGAGGCTGTGTGGGCGGTCAGCTCATCTCCTCTATCCTGGCGGTCTCCTGCGTTACCGTTTCCTTCTGCTCAAATATGCTGATGGTACAGGATAAGGCAAACGGCAGGATAAAAGACCTCACCATATCACCCGTAAAGGGCTCTACCCTTGCCCTTAGCTACTACCTCTCTACCCTTATCTCTACCCTTATAATCTGCCTTACCGCCACGGCGGTGTGCCTTGGCTACGTGGCTTACACAGGCTGGTATATGAGCGCGACAGACGTGCTCTTGCTCATACTCGACGTACTGCTGCTCACTATGTTCGGTACTGCCCTGTCAAGTGTGATAAACTTCTTTTTATCCACCCAGGGACAGATCTCTGCAGTGGGAAGCATCATCAGCTCGGTCTATGGCTTTATCTGCGGCGCCTATATGCCCATATCACAATTTTCGGAGGGTCTGCAGAAGGCTATCAGCCTGCTCCCCGGCACCTACGGCACCTCCCTTGTGCGTAATCACGCTCTGCAAGGGGTCTTCGCCGAGATGGAGGCGCAGAGCTATCCCGAGGAGTTTATAGAGGGTATGCGGGACGTAGTGGACTGCAACATCTATTTCTTTGATAACAAGGTGGATATCCCCTATATGTACGCATACCTTGGCGGCACGGTGTTATTACTTATCGTAACCTACGTTGTGCTGAATATGGC
This sequence comes from Eubacteriales bacterium, assembly GCA_045546375.1. Taxonomy (GTDB): domain Bacteria; phylum Bacillota; class Clostridia; order Oscillospirales; family CAG-272; genus CAKSEI01. Next base: position 9,278 of record JAZQCR010000011.1, read on the forward strand.
AAAAAATAAAAAGGCTCGTTGAGCCTTTTTATTTTAGATATTTCTCTACCCTTAACCGCTTACGCAGCTTATAGAAGTAGTAGGTGATAAGACGGGTCAGCGCTATATCAAAGAGGATAAACGCCGCAAACCCGAGAAGAGCAGTTATACCCAGCATAAGGGGTGTATATACCTCGCCGGGAAGGAACAGCTTTGTTGCGAAGTAGAAGAGTACCAGCACTGTTGCCGTATAAAGCAGCTTTACTGCCCATAAAAGCACGCCGTTCTTTATTCTCCGCTCCATATGATACTTTAAGATAGGATATATCCCCGCAAAAAGGATATACTCCGCGGCAGTAATCTTATAGGGCACTGTGACCGCACAAAGCACGCTCGTCACAAGATATATGAGCCAGGGCGCGCCGCCGCCGAACTCTATGACCGCAAAGGCGCATATGCAGGAAGCGAAGCAGGCCACCGTCAGGTCGAGAAAATCAAGTAACGACCCTACGTACAGCACCGTGACCGACAAAGCCGAGAGCATAGCGCAGATGGAAATACGTTTTGCGTTCATCTTAACAGCAGGAGATAAGGTCACCGCCACAGCACTCGCAGAGGCAGTCTGCGCAGATAAGACCCTGACACACGTCGCAAGCGTCACAGCTGTCATTTCCCACAGTACGGTAGGAGCCCGTGGTACCTCCCGCCTGCATCTTCAGCTTCTCGAGAGCCGCGCGGTACTCGGCGTTATTCGGCGCCATATAGCAGGCTGTCTCCAGATATCTGCGCGCATCGAAATACCAACCCTTCTGTATAAGCACCACGCCCTTTAAGAAATTCCACTCAGCGCCTCTGTCAGGCTCGGAGATGTAGTCGAGAATAACGTCTGCCTGTGCGAAATTACCCGAATTGATAATACGGCGTATCTCGGTATAGGAGCGGTCGGAGGCATCCTCATAGGTGTGATTGCCGTCAAAGGTGGTCTTCTTTGCCTCACGCATACGGATGATATCGTCGTACGCCTGATTTATCTCCTTCATCTTCTCCTCTGCCATATCGGCGAGAGGCGAATCGGTATAGTTGTCGGGGTGATACTTCTTTGCAAGCTCACGGTAGGCGTGCTTCACCTCGTCGTCCGAGGCGGAGGGCGACACGCCCAGTATCTTATAAGGATCCTTCATTTATCTTCTCCAGTTTTATCTCCTCAGCGCTGAGACCAAGGGTCAGTATGTTTTCGAGTATGTTTTTGAAGCCTTTGTCCGAGATGTCAGCAAGGGCCAAAGCATCAAGAGCCCGGTTTCGCTCCGCCGCCATGGCAAAGAGCATATGCTCCTTCGCCTTCTCGGGCTCATCCGGATATGCGATGAGCAACGGATTATAGCTTCCGTTCTTTTTATCCGACTCATAGTCGTCAAGGGCGTCGGCAAAGTAGATCCACTTACCGATACGGTGACAGACCTCCGCCGCGATGCGTGCCGCTCCCCCTTCAAGACCGTATGCGCCTACCTCAGCGAGAAGCTTACCGAAAATATCGGCAGGTGCGTCGGCAGAGGGCTCACCCTTTGCTTCAAGAGCGCCGAGGGAAGCAAGGTGGGTGCGGATGCTCTCCTCAAGGGACTCGAGACCCTTCGCCTTTTTCTTGGCGCGTCTGCCGTGAGGCAGTGCCAACTTATACTTTATCTTCTTCATGCCGCGGCTGTCCGTGATATCGTCCTCTATCTTATAGTAGGTGAGAAGGGCGCTTGCCTTTGCGCTGTACTCAAGGGCGGAGCAGTCCTTGGCGTAGGGACGCTTCTTCACAGGATGCGCCATACACCTGCTTGTGTCAAAGTCAGGCTTCTCCCCTGTCAGCGCCATACGCAAAAGGGCGAGAAAAACGAAATCATAGCTGAGGGCAAAGCGGGCAGAACAGGTAACACACTTGCCCGTACACTTGCAAAGTCCGCAGTATATCGCCTTATATGCCGTATGCTCTTTTACCCGAAGTTCTTTCACCTCGGGCTTTACGTATCCGAACATTTACGCCCTCTCTTTTTCGTTACTAATATAATATTATATCATTATTAACGCAAAGTTTCAAGGGTAAGGATGATTTATTAAAAATAAAGGAGGTTACAGCGGGCGACTCGTGAGTCGCCCCTACAAAAAACAAAATCACAGAGATAACGTATTATCTCTGTGAGCAGACCCGATATATAATTCCCATTATAAAAGTTTTTGAGGGGG
>JAZQCR010000012.1:0-7494 GCA_045546375.1 Eubacteriales bacterium
CCTCCCCCATGAGTGGTGGGAGGGGGACCGCCGGATAGGCATCACCATCGCTGTGATGATATAATGACCCGGTGGTGGAAGGGGTTGAACAACGGCACAAATTTTATTGCGTTTTTTCCTGCATATTCCCCTTGACAGAGGGCGAATATTATAGTAATATTTGATTAGCAAACATTACGAGGTAACACCCAAATGAAAATAGCTTTTTTTGACGCCAAGCCCTACGATAAGCCTTCATTTGACAAGGCGGCAGAGGGCAAGGGCATAGAGATAAAATACTACGAGACCAAGCTGACCCCCGATACCGCAGACCTGGCAAAAGGGGCAGATGCCGTTTGCGTTTTCGTAAACGACACGGTGGACGCCGATGTAATTGACAGGCTAACAGAGCTGGGTGTCGATAAGGTGCTTTTGCGCTGTGCGGGCTTTAACAACGTGGATATGAAGTACGCAAAGGGAAAGGTGCACGTCTTCCGTGTGCCCGCCTACTCCCCCTACGCCGTAGCGGAGCACGCCATAGCCCTTCTGCTGACCTCGGTGCGCCGCATCCACAAGGCGTACATCCGTTCCCGCGACTTTAACTTCAGCCTTAATAACCTGACCGGCTTTGACCTCCACGGCAAGACCGTGGGCGTGGTGGGCACAGGTAAGATAGGCAGGGTGTTTATCGACATCTGCCGAGGCTTCGGTATGAAGGTCGTCGCCTACGATAAGTTTCCCGCCCGGGGCTCGGGCATCGACTACGTTTCCCTTGATGAGCTTTTCGAGCAAAGCGACATCATCTCCCTCCACTGTCCCCTCACCGAGGAGACCACCCATATGATCGACGAAGCTGCCATCGGGAAGTGCAAAAAGGGCGTTGTCATCATCAACACCTCTCGCGGCGCTCTCGTGGACGCGGAGGCGCTCCTTGAGGGCATCAAGAGCCGCAAGGTGGGCGCCGCCTGCCTTGACGTGTACGAGGAGGAGGCGGACCTCTTCTTCGAGGATAACTCGGGGCATATCTTAGAGGACGACACTCTGGCGCGGCTGATCTCCATGCCTAACGTCATAGTCACCTCTCACCAGGCCTTCCTCACAGAGGAGGCCCTTGAGAATATAGCCGAGACAACTATCGACAATCTCGTCACCTTCGCCGCCACGGCTCAGTGTCCCAACGAGCTTTGCTGGCAGGGCAGCTCCGCCGCCGACTGCAAAAGCGGTAAATGCTTTTAGCACATAGGCACCTGCCTATGTGCAGCGATATAAATTCCTACGGAATTATAGCATAACGGCACCTGCCGTTATGCAGCGATATAAATTCCTACGGAATTTGCGATATACCTTCGGTGCGATATATCTGTTTCACAGATGCGATTACGCACCTCCCCCATGAGTGGTGGGAGGGGGACCGCCGGAGAAGAGAAAATATCACCGTGAAGAGACTCTATTCCCGGTGGTGGAAGGGGCTGATATCACTACGTGATGCGATATGTCCCTTCGGGACGTGCCAAGGAATTTATATCATATCGCGTCGCCATAGGCGATATATCGCGACGGAACGAAGTGACGTTATATCGCATTTGCCGTCAGGCAAATATATCGCTCATAATTGCTTGCGACAGAGGGATAGGAAGATCGCTGTAATCAGCCCCTTCCACCACCGGGAATGTAAAACATCATAGAGATGCCATAACAGCTCCGGCGGTCCCCCTCCCACCGCTCTTCGGGGGAGGTGCGACGCTACCGCGGACTATAGAGATAACACAACATCTCTATCCCGAGACCCATTAAATACCCATTATAAAAGTTTTAGGAGGGTGCGGGAACCCTTTTCCAAAAGGGTTCCCGCAAAAGCAAAAAGACCATGAACATAACGAAAGACATTAAGTACATCGGCGTAAACGATCATAAGGTAGACCTTTTTGAGGGTCAGTACGTAGTGCCAAACGGCATGGCGTACAATTCTTATCTTATTTTAGACGAGCAGGTAGCCGTGATGGACACGGTGGACGGGGGCTTCACCCACGAGTGGTTAGACAACCTGCAGAACGCTCTGGGTGGCAGGAGCCCCGACTATCTCATAGTCCAGCATATGGAGCCCGACCACTCGGCTAACATCGCCAATTTTGCCTCCGCTTATCCGGAGGCGAAGATAGTCTCAAGCGCCAAGGCATTTGCCATGATGAAGAACTTCTTCGGCACCGACTTTGCCGAGAGGCAGGTGGTGGTAGGCGAGGGAGACACCCTGTCTTTAGGTAAGCACGTGCTGACCTTCGTCACCGCACCCATGGTGCACTGGCCTGAGGTCATCGTCACCTACGATTCCTTTGACAAGGTACTTTTCTCCGCTGACGGCTTCGGCAAGTTCGGCGCCCTGGATGCAGGCGAAGACTGGGCCTGTGAAGCCCGCCGCTACTACATCGGCATCGTAGGCAAGTACGGCGCACAGGTGCAGGCTCTCTTAAAGAAGGCGGCAGGACTTGACATAGAGGTCATATGCCCTCTGCACGGCCCCGTTCTTACCGAAAACCTTGGCTATTACATTGACCTATACAACACATGGTCAAGCTATCAGCCGGAGGAGGAGGGAGTGGTCATCGCCTACACCTCGGTCTACGGTAACACCAAGAAGGCGGTCATGGCTTTAGCCGAGAAGCTGAAGGCAAAGGGCGCGCCCAAGGTAGTGGTAAACGACCTTGCACGCTGTGATATGGCAGAGGCTGTGGAGGATGCCTTCCGCTACTCCAAGCTGGTGCTTCCCACCACCACCTATAATGCGGAGATCTTCCCCTTTATGAGGGAGTTTATAAACCACCTGACAGAAAGAAACTACAGCAACCGCACGGTTGCCTTTATAGAGAACGGCTCTTGGGCGCCTCTGGCGGCGAAGGTGATGAAGGGCATGCTCGAAAAGAGCAAGAACCTCACCTACGCGGAGAACGAGGTACGCATCCTCTCGGCACTTAACGACGAGAGCTCCGCACAGCTTGAGGCTATGGCAGACGAGCTCTGCCGCGACTACGTGGCTATGAACGGTGACAAGGCGGACAAGCACGACCTCACCGCCCTCTTTAAGATAGGCTACGGTCTCTACGTGGTCACCTGCAACGACGGCAAGAAGGATAACGGCCTTATCGTGAACACGGTCACTCAGGTCACCGACACACCCAACCGCATCGCCGTTACCATCAACAAGGCTAACTACTCTCACCACGTTATCAAGCAGACGGGTATGATGAACGTGAACTGCTTGACCGAGGAAGCTCCCTTCAAGGTATTTGAGTCCTTTGGCTTTGTCAGCGGCAGAAACGTGGATAAGTTCGCCGACTGCGAGCCTCTACGCTCGGATAACGGACTGGTGTTCCTACCCAGATACATCAACTCCTTTATGTCCCTTAAGGTGGAGTCCTACGTGGATCTTGACACCCACGGTATGTTTATCTGCTCGGTAAGTGAGAGCCGCGTTATCTCGGATAAGCCCACTATGACCTATTCCTACTACCACGAGAACGTGAAGCCCAAGCCCGAGACCGAGGGCAAGCGCGGCTACGTCTGCCGTATCTGCGGCTACGTTTATGAGGGAGATGAGCTGCCCGAGGACTTCGTCTGTCCTCTCTGCAAGCACGGCGCCGCTGACTTTGAGGAGATAGTGTAAGGATGGCTTTTGCGCCTTTTCGTGAAAAGGCGCCCCAAAAGCTTTCGGACATAGGGAATTTACTTGCGACAGGGATATAGTCACTCAAACTAAATTAAATAAAAATCTTTATTTTCAAGGAGGAAAAAATTATGGCAAAGTATGTATGTGACGTATGCGGATGGGAGTACGACCCCGAGGTGGGCGACCCCGATAACGGCATCGAGGCGGGCACCGCTTTTGAGGATCTGCCCGAGGATTTCGTTTGCCCCCTTTGCGGCGTGGGCAAGGACGACTTCAGCGAGGTTGAATAAGCCGGATCTATGATAAAAACGACCCCTTTAGGGGGTCGTTTTTTCGTAGGAGTTCGTGGTAGCGCGCACCTTCGCCGTAGGGCGGTAGCTTGCTGCCGCCACAGTAGTGAATGACAAATGCATCGCCCCCTTCGGGGTAGCGAAGCGGCGCCCTCCCTGTCATCCTGAGCGGAGTGACGAAGTCACGAAGTCGAACTGCGCGGGGTTCCCCGAAATGAGCGTAGCGAGGTTTGGGGGTTCCAAGCCCGTAGGGTGCCCGATAGGGCAGGATCTGCGAAGGCGTGGGCGATTGGTAAGAAGCTACTAACGAGAAAATGAGAAATCAAATCTGTTGCCCTGTTTGTTCGGTAGCCCTTCACTTTAGACGGCTGCCTGCATAGATCCCGACCTTCGGTCGCTGCTCCGCAGTTCGACTACGGCTCCGCCTCCGCTCAGGATGACAGGGAGAGCGCTGTTTATAACTTCTCCGTGATATTCTTTTGTTGAGGCTATAACCGATTGGCTTATCACGAAGCTATCACGGTGTTTCATTCATATCCCTTCTTTTACAACGAAAAAACGACCACGGTTTCCCGTGGTCGTTTTTCGTTATTGTTTTTACTCTTACTCACCGGAGATGACAACTCTTCTGTTGCCCTCCTGGCCGATAGACTTGGTGGTGACGCCCTCTATGCCCTGCACCTCCGAGTGGATGATGCGGCGCTCTGCGGCGCTCATGGGCTCTAAAGTCACGTTTCTGCCGCTCTTTGCCACCTTGCCTGCCATACGGCGGGCCAGGCCGCGCAGTGTGGCCTCACGGCGGGCGCGGTAGTCCTCGATGTCCACCACGATGCGGGTGTACTCGCGGTCGTCCTCGTCGTTCTCCTTCTTGTTAGCCGCAAGGTTGGTTAAATACTGCAGGCTCTCAAGGGTGTCGCCGTGGTGACCGATAAGAACGCTTGCCTCCTCACCGGAGATGCGGATGAGCTTGTCTCCGTCGGAGGTGTCGCACAGCTCGATGGACGCGCGTACGTTCATATTCTTTAAAAGTGTCTCGATGAAGTCAAGGGCGAGCTCTGTAGGTGCCTTCTTGGTGATGACCCTGATCTTTGCGGGGACCTCACCTATACCGAAGAAGCCCTTCTTCGCCTCGGCGATGACCTCATACTTTATCTCGGACGGGTCCTTACCGAGCTGTCTTGCGGCGCTCTCGAGAGCCGCCTCTACGCTCTTACCCGTGCTGATAAATTCGCTTCTCACGTTTAGTTACCTTCTTTGTCTTCTTTATCTTCGTTGTCGTTATCCTTCACCTTCGCGGGCTCGATAAGGGGATTTGCCTTGGGCTTGTCCGCTTTTTTTACGGGAGCCGGGGTCTCGTCCTCATCGTCATCGTCGTCGATGTGGTGTAAGGAATTGGGGTTTCTCTTCTTGGTGCCTGCAGGCTTCTTTGCGGGCTTGAGCTTACCGTTCATAGCCTTCTCCGCCTCCTTGTAGTCCTCATCGGTGAAGACGGGCATGGGGTACATCACCTTTAAGATAAGCTGCTGTACCATAGAGAGAACGGAGTTGATGATCCAGTAGATGCCGAGAAGACCCGAAAGGTTGAAAGCAAAGAAAAGGGTCATCAAGGGCATCACGAACTCCATGATCTTCATGGAGGAAGCCGCCTGAGCGTCCTGTACGGGCTGATAGGAGAGCTTTCTGATGATCTTGGTGGAAAGCCACTGGGAAAGGAATACCAGAACGGGGATGGCAAGCAGTATGATGACCTCCGCCCAGTTCTCTACGTTTCCTACCTTGACAGCCTCCAGGGCGTTACCGGGAACACGGATAAGATTGATGCCGAAGAGCTTGAAGCTCTCGAAAAAGGTATCAAAGGCTCCTGCATCCGCAAAGAATGAGCTGAACTTCTCGGCGCCGTCCCCTTCACCAATAACGATGGAAGCGAAGTCGCCGAACTTGTCCTTGATGGTCTCAAGGAACATTATCTGGTTATTGGACTGTCCGCCCGCCACCTCTGCGATCTTTTGGCAGAGCTCCTGGCTCATGCCCATAATGAACTTTAAGGGCTCGTAAATAATTCTCCAAAGGACCATGATGATGGGAAGCTGGATAAGCATAGGTCCGCAACCGGAAAGAGGATTGTATCCCTCCTCCTGCCACAGCTTCTGCAGATCCTCGTTTAGCTTCATCTGTGTCTTCTGGTCGGTGCGTCCCGCGTATCTCTTGCGGATAGCCATTTCCTTGGGACGCATTTTTGCCTGCTTGATCATACCCTTCTGCTGTTTGATACCGAAGGGGAACAGCGCTACCTTGATGAGTATGGAATACATCACCAGGGCGATAACGTAGTTACCCGTCAGGTTATAAAACCAGGTAAGGGGCAGGGCAAGAAGTCTGATAAGTGCATCTAACATTATCTTTACCTCTTATTTTCTTTTTTTCTTAAGGGAACGGGGTCGTAGCCGCCCTTGCATAGGGGGTTACACCGAAGAATGCGAAAAAAAGCCAAAAATCCGCCCGTCAACGCTCCCCACCGCTCTATAGCCTCATAGGCGTAAGCGGAACAGGTGGGGGTAAAGCGGCAGCAGGGCGCTTTTTCCCTCGAAAGATGCTTTCTGTAGAAAGCGATAAGGGAAAGCATCAGAGCCTTCATGGTATAAGCTCCAGCTTGGTAAATGCTTTTTTTAATTCTTCTTTTATGACCGTGCTTTTTTCGGTGACTATCCTGGGGCGTGCCACAATTACGATCAGGTTGCCTGTTTTTACCGGGCACCGGGCGCACACCTCACGGTATGCGGCGCGAATGACCCTTTTCGCCCTGTTTCTCTCAACTGCACCACCCACGTTCTTGCGAACGGAGATGCCCAGCCGATTGACCCTGTCACCCTCTCTTCTCGCCTTGGCGATGCGGTATGCCGCCTTGTCCCGAAGGACGTAGACGACCACGTTTCTTGATACGTGCTTTCTTCCGCCGGTATATGCCTTGGTGAAAAGATGGTTCTCCTTTATAGCAGGTTCTTTCATTTCTCGGTAGATCCCATTCTCCAACAAAAAACACCGATTCGCCTTTTGTGCCCTCGGTGATTTCTGTTACGGTTGATTATTAGTAGCTGAGTCTTGCTCTGCCCTTTGCACGGCGACGTGCGAGAACTTTTCTGCCGTTAGCGGTACGCATTCTCTTACGGAATCCGTGCTCCTTCTGTCTCTGACGCTTCTTAGGCTGGTAGGTTCTTACCATCTTGCATGCACCTCTCTTTCATTGCATATCACAACCAATTTTCAAATTGCAGCCTTGTTATTATACAAGCAAAAAGCAGCTTTGTCAAGGGTTTTACGCGTTTTTTCCTTAATATATACGGATTTTTTGTAAAAGAGAGGGTACTTTTCACCCTTTTAGAGAGAATTTTCGCGTTTTTTCGGCGTTTTTTAAGTGAGATAAACAACGGGTTATTTTTTCGTTATTTTTTGAAAATACGGTTGTTTTTTAATGTTATATATGATATAATAATATATAATTAGGATAAATATTATTTATTATAATATATTATATAATATTTTGGGGTGCTTTTGAGCATGTTTCGG
>JAZQCR010000013.1:0-12881 GCA_045546375.1 Eubacteriales bacterium
CGGAAACCCTTTTGCAAAAGGGTTTCCGCATAAATTATTCTTCCTCGGTTACTTCCTCACTGACTTCCTCGTCCTCGTGAGCCACGGTAGAGAAGGAAACGATGCGGGAATCGCCCTTAAGGCGCATGATGATAACGCCCAGAGCGTCCTTGCCGTAGGTGTTGATGCCGTTTACGGGGGTACGGATTATCACCGCTTCGGCGGTAACGATCATAATGTCCTCGTCCTCGCCCACAGCGGCGATACCAACGAGGGGACCTGTCTTGTCGGTGATCTTCTGTGCGTGAACGCCCACGCCGCCGCGTCCCTTGGTATTGAAGTTATCAAATTCGGTTCTCTTACCGTAGCCGTTCTCGGTAAGGGTCAAGAGGGTCTTGCCTTCCTCAACGATAGCCGCACCGGTAACGTAGTCGCCGTCCTTAAGACGGATACCGCGCACTCCTCGTGAAACACGTCCGGAAGCACGGATGTCCTCTTCTCTGAAGCGGTTGGCATAACCGCCCCGGGTGGCGATCATGATATGCTCCTTGCCATCCGTATTAAAGACGAATGCCAGCTCGTCGCCCTCGTCCAGGTTCAGCGCACGCTTACCGCCCTTGCGCTGATATTCGTACTCGGAAAGGGCCGTACGCTTGATAACGCCGCCACGGGTTATCATTGTTAGGTATCTGTCGGCGGCGAACTCGGAAACCGCGATGGAAGCGGTGACCGCCTCGCCCTCCTCCAGCTCAAGAAGATTGACGATGTTAGTTCCCTTGGCAGTACGGCTGCCCTCGGGCACCTGATATGCCTTGCGCACGAAGACCTTACCCTTATTGGTAAAGAGCATAACGAGATCGTGGCTGTTCACTATCTCAACCCGCTCGATGTAGTCCTCCTCCTTGGTGGCCGCCGCCTTGATGCCCATACCGCCGCGGTTCTGTGCGGAATAGGTGGAGGCAGGCTGACGCTTGATGTAGCCTGCGTGGGTGATGGTGATGACGCAGGTGTGCCGCTCGATAAGGTCCTCCAGGTCTATGTCGTCCTGGCTCTCCACTATCTCGGTGCGGCGTGGGTCAGCGTACTTTCTGCGCACCTCGGTCATCTCCTCGCGGATGATCTCCTTCACGCGCCACTCATTGGCAAGTATCTCACGGTAGTCGGCTATCTTCGCCTTGAGGCCGTCAAGCTCGTCCTGTACCTTCTGTGTTTCGAGGCCGGAGAGCTTACCAAGGGTCATATCCACGATAGCCTGAGCCTGCTCCTCGGATAAGGGGAAGGCCGCCATCAGATTTGCCTTGGCGTCGGGAATGGAGGCGGAAGCGCGGATGATGCGGATGACCTCCTCGATATTGTCGATGGCGATAAGGTAGCCCTCAAGGATGTGGGCTCTCTTTTCTGCCTTGGCAAGGTCGAACTTGGTACGGTTGATGATGACCGTCTCCTGGTGAGCGATGTACTCGCGCAGGATCTCACGCAGACCCAGGGTCCTGGGCTCGCCGTTCACCAGGGCAACCATATTCATTCCGCAGGTGTCCTGTAGCTGTGTATATTTATAAAGCTGATTTAGGAGTATCTGACCGTTCACGTCACGGCGGTAGTCGATGACTATCTTCATACCGCGGAAGTCGCTCTCGTCACGCAGACCCGTGATGCCGTCCACCCTCTTTTCCTTATGCAGGTCGGCGATGCTCTTAATGAGCATACTCTTATTTACCTGATAGGGTATCTCGGTGATGATGATACGGTTCTTGTCCTCGTCTATCTCCGCCTTGGCGCGTACCAAGACCTTGCCGCGTCCCGTCTCATAAGCCTGACGGATGCCCGAGGTGCCGTAGATGGTAGCCTTGGTGGGGAAGTCGGGGCCCTTGATAAGCTCCATAAGCTCCTCTACCGTAGCCTCGGGGTGATCCATAAAGTACAGCGTGCCGTCGATGACCTCGCCCATATTGTGAGGCGGTATGTTGGTAGCCATACCTACGGCGATACCCACAGAGCCGTTTACCAGAAGGTTGGGGAAGCGGGAGGGGAGCACGGTAGGCTCGTTACGTGAATAGTCGAAGTTAGGCGTGAAGGGCACTACGTCCTTCTCGATGTCGGAGAGCATCTCGCCCGCAAGGCGAGCCATCCTCGCCTCGGTGTAACGGTATGCCGCCGCCTTGTCGCCGTCCACGGAACCGAAGTTACCGTGGCCTTCAACCAGAGGATACCTCATAGAGAAGTCCTGGGCTAAACGCACCATTGCGTCGTAGACCGAGCTGTCACCGTGAGGATGATAGCGACCCAGAACGTTACCGACGGTGGTCGCCGACTTTCTGAAGGGGTTTTCGTGGGTGAGGTGATCCTCGTGCATCGCGTAGAGGATACGCCTGTGTACCGGCTTAAGTCCGTCGCGCACGTCGGGCAGGGCACGGCTGGTAAGAACCGACATTGCGTAGGCGAGGAAGGAGCTCTTTACCTCGCCCTCGACTCCTCTCTCTACTATGATCTGTTTGTCAAGGTTATACTTGTTTTCGTTGTTTTCCATTTCTGTCCTTTCGGATTACGAGGGGTCTTGAGCGAGGGACTTTTTGTAAAAAGTCCCTCGCGCTCCCCAAAAACTTTTGGAATGGGTTTTTTGTACTTGGGTTTGCTCTTCTCGTTCGCGTAGCGAACATATCGCATCACTCGGTGATATATCGCATTACATATAAGCAACAGAGTTCTTCCTATATCTCTATTGCCATCAATTATTAGCGATATATTTGCCTGACGGCAAATGCGATATAACGTCACTTCGTTCCGTCGCGATATATCGCCTTTGGCGATGGGATATGATATAAATTCCTCGGCACGTCCCGAAGGGACATATCGCATCACGCAGTGATATATCGCACCGTAGGTATATCGCAAATTCCGTAGGAATTTATATCGCTGCATAACGGCAGGTGCCGTTATGCTATATATCCAAATTCTCTGCGAATCTTGCGTTTTCCTCAATGAACTGCTTTCGGGGGTCAACGTCGTCGCCCATAAGAAGTGAGAATACACGGTCGCAGGCGGCGCCGTCGTCTACGGTGAGGCGTATGAGGGTACGGTTTGCAGGGTCCATAGTGGTCTCGCGGAGCTGATCGGGGTCCATCTCACCAAGACCCTTGTATCTCTCCGCCTTGGTGTTGCCGCCCATCTCCTCAACGATGGCGTCTCTCTCCTCGTCGCTAAAGGCGTAGCGTATCTGCTTGCCCTTGGTTATCTTATAAAGGGGCGGCTGTGCGGCGTAGATGCGTCCCTGCTCCAGTAGGGGTCGCATATAGCGGAAGAAGAAGGTGAGAAGCAGTATTCTTATATGGCTACCGTCAACGTCCGCATCGGCCATGATGATGACCTTACCGTAACGGAGCTTCTCCATATTGAAGTCGTCTCCGATACCGCAGCCCAGCGCCTGGATGATAGGTATTACCGAGGGGTTGGCGTAGACCTTGTCTATGCGCGCCTTCTCTACGTTAAGTACCTTACCGCGAAGGGGCAGTATCGCCTGGAAGTTGGCATCGCGACCCTGCTTTGCAGAACCACCCGCGGAGTCTCCCTCTACGAGATAAACTTCGGTGAGCTCTACGTTCTTCTCGTTACAGTCGGCAAGCTTATCGGGCATTACCATGCCTTCAAGTGCCGTCTTGCGCCTTGTATTCTCCCTTGCCTTGCGTGCCGCCTCGCGGGCTCTGCTTGCAAGGATGGATTTTTCTATAATGAGCTTACCCACAGCGGGGTTTTCCTCAAGGAATTCACCTAACTTCTCGCGGATAAGGTCGTTTACGAATTTTCTTATATAAGAATTACCAAGCTTACCCTTGGTCTGTCCCTCGAACTGCGCCTCGGGCAGCTTTACCGAGATAACTACCGTAAGACCCTCGCGCACGTCCTCGCTGGAGAGCTTCTCTCCGTCCTTTAGGAGCTTCTTTTGGGTGCCGTAGTCGTTTAAGGTCTTACTTAAAGATGCCTTGAAGCCTTCTTCGTGGGTACCGCCGTCGGATGTTCTGATATTGTTTGCAAAGGAGAGCATCTCGGTGGAGTAGGCGTCGGTGTACTGGAAGGCAACCTCGGCCGTGGCGCCCATATCCTCCATGGAAGCGGAGAAATAGAGGGTATTATGCAGGGGCTTCCAGCCGTGGCTTTCGCTTGTGAAGTCAACGAAGGAACGGATACCGCCCTCAAAGTGCAGATCCTCCTCTCTTACCTCATCCCCCCGCTCGTCACGAAAGACGATGCGAACGCCTGCGTTAAGAAACGCCTGCTCGCGAAGACGGGTGAGAAGCGTATCATACTCAAAGACTATCTCCTCGAATATCTCTGCATCCGGATAGAAGCGCACGTACAGGCCGTGCTCGTCGGTCTTTCCCAGATCCTTATACTCGCTGGCGATGGCGCCCCGCTCAAAGCGCTGGGTGAAAGCGTGTCCCGCATTATAGTCGATATACTCAAACCATTCGGAAAGGGCGTTAACTACGCTGGAGCCAACGCCGTGCAGTCCGCCGGAAATGGCGTATCCGCCGCCGCCGAATTTACCGCCCGCGTGAAGCACCGTAAAGACCACCTCGGGGGTGGGTCGACCTTCCGTGTGGTGGATGGCAGAGGGTATTCCTCGACCGTTGTCCCTGACCGAGCAGGAGCCGTCGGGATGCAGGGTGACGGTTATCTTGTCACAGTGTCCCGCTAAGGCCTCGTCGATAGAGTTGTCCACGATCTCGTACACAAGATGGTGCAGACCGCGGATGGAGGTGGAGCCGATGTACATACCCGGCCGCTTTCTTACCGCCTCTAATCCCTCAAGGACTTGAATTTGACTTTCGTTATACTCGTTTGTGTTTGCCATTTATTACCCTTTCTCGTTTTGATCTGTTTTTAACAGTCGAGGTATTAAGGTCGCAGATAACGACCTTGTCGTCGCATAATATAAATGATCGGGGGATATCGTGGGTGACGTAAGTCAATTCCCCCTTGTTCTCCTTTTCACGGAGAAATATCTTCGTTTGCCTTGCTATGGTGGCGGTGTCCATGTCGAAAACGCCGATAACCGCGCTCTTCTTCACCACCTCGCCACTGCCGATGTGTATGTACATATAATTTCTTTATAGTGGGAAACTTTTTGTAAAAAGTTTCCCACACCCTTCAAAAACTTCTAAAATGGGGTTTTTATTAATTTGGTTTGCGGATAGAGATGTTGTGTTATCTCTGTCACTAAATTATAAGTTTGCTCATTCCTGTCATCCTGAGCGGAGCGCGAAGCGCGGAGTCGAACCCCGAAGGGGTGCCCGTAGGGCAGGATCTCTGCAGGCAGCCGCTTACGGTTTTAGGGCTACAGTTTCAACCCCATAGGGGCAGTTCCTTCATCTCGGGATTTCTTCTTTTTATCAATTCTTCTTTTTTTGACCTTTTCCAGCCCTTTAGCTGTTTTTCTCGCGCTATTGCATATTCGGGACTGTTAAATGCCTCGCAATATATCAAAATATCCACGTTATATCTTGACGTGAAGCCCTCTGTCTTTTTATTTTTATGCTCTCTTATTCGCTTATTCAGATTACCTGTCACACCTATGTACAGTACCGTTCTTTGCCTGTTGGTCAATATGTATACGTGATATACTTTATCCATTGTTCTGTCCCGTGGGTAGACCTTTAACTTTCACGGCGGCCTTCTACGCTGCTCCACCTTCGGGGGAGCTGTCGAGCCTTGGCGAGACTGAGGGGGGGATACGGTAGCCTAAAACCGCAAGCGGCTGCCGTCCATTAGCCTTCTCCAGTGGGAGAAGGGGGACCGCTCGCAAGGGTGGTGGATGAGGTGTCATAACCTTTCGGTAGCCCGAAACCGAACACGGCTGCCGTCATAGGTCCTGCCCTACGGGCACCCCTTCGGGGTTCGACTCCGCGCTTCGCGCTCCGCTCAGGATGACAAGATTGATCTCTTTTTTTATTTAATTACAGAGATATTACAACATCTCTGTCGCAATTAATTATTAGCGATATATTTGCCTGACGGCAAATGCGATATATACTTAAATTAAACATACTTATACCTTCCTCCATAAAAATCAAATAATATCATCTGTTTCAACAGTATCATTATCATCTATTTTGCACCAAGTAGGTTTTTTACATTTTGGACACTTTAAAACTCTCTTATCTCCATTATGAAAACTCAGATTAGCTCCCCAATACCACTTCACCTTGAAACGATGATCACATTCAGAACATTTCCAAACATGCCGTGATATAACTATTTTAATAATAATGACAGTTATTGTTACAGCTATCAGTGCTATAATGTATTTCATAATCCATAATACCTTTCTTTCTTGTCGGAACTGGCCACAAACCAACTGACACAGTTCTAATATTAATATATTGCATACTGCCTTCAAGGTGAAAAGTACCGCTAACGTCACTTCGTTCCGTCGCGATATATCGCCTATGGCGACGCTATATGATATAAATTCCTCGGCACGTCCCGAAGGGACATATCGCATCTGTGAAACAGATATATCGCACCGTAGGTATATCGCAAATTCCGTAGGAATTTATATCGCTGCACTTTGGCTATGCCAAAGTGCTATACACCCCACCATCAACAGTAATGATATTACCGTCCATGCCTGCGAATATCTCTTTCTCGCAGGCGGTGATGATGACCTGGCCGCGGGTGATGCCCGTGAGCACGAAGCGCTTGCGGCCTTCGTCAAGCTCGGAGAGCACGTCGTCAAGGAGAAGGACAGGGCGCTCGCCCGTGCTTTTCTCGGAGTATTCAGCTTCTGCAAGCTTCATGGAAAGCGCCAAAGAGCGCTGTTGCCCTTGGCTTGCAAAGGCGCGTGCGTCGCTTCCGTTGAGATTCACCGTTATATCGTCCTTATGAACACCGCCGTTAGTGGTGCCGAAGCGCAGATCCTTTTCCCTGTTAGCTTCAAAGAGGGATAATAACTGCTCCTTCGTTCTTACCTCCCGATAGCGGAACTCGGGCTTTTCTTTTCCATTTGTCATCTCGGAGAAGAACTGCGCCGCGCTTTTGCCTATCTCTTCGGTATATGCCGCCCTCTTCTCGGAGATCATCGCCCCTGCGAAGGCAAGCTGTTCGTCCCATAAAGGAAGTGTCGCCGCTATTGCGCCCTCGTCACGGGGAAAGGTGGATAACAGCTTATTTCTTTGGGCTAATATCTTATGATAATTCTGCACCGCCCGAAGGTAAGAGCCGTCAAGCTGACTGATAGCGCCGTCAAGGAAGCGGCGGCGCATGGCGGGGCCCTCTTTTATGAGGTCAAGATGCTCGGGGCAGAACATAACCGCTCTGAAAGAGCCGATAAACTCACTAAGACGCGAGAGGCTCACGCCGTTTCGCTTGACTCCCTTTCTGCCGTTCTTTAGGTAGCAAAGCTCGCTATACTGATCTCTGCCCGAGGCTGTATACTTAAGGGAGAGTCTGGCAAAGTCCGCTCCGTGGCGGATATATTCCCTCTCTTTTCCCGTGCGAAAGCTCCTCCCTTGGGCAAAGAGGTATACCGCCTCCAGGGCGTTGGTCTTCCCTTGGGCATTATCACCCACAAGGATATTGACCCCACCCTTAAAGGCTATCACCGCCCCCGTGGCATTTCTGAAATTTTCTAATTTTATCTCTTTTGCTTGCATTTAAAACTTTTTGCAAGGAAACTTTTTAGAAAAAGTTTCCCTGCACCCTTCAAAAACTTCTGTAAAAGGAAGAGTTTCTTTCGACAGAGATGAAGATTTTTGTAACTTTTTAATTTATCCTTACCGGCAGTACCATATAAAGGAACTTATCCTCGCCGTCGGAGGAAGCGCCCTCTATCTGCATACTCATAAGCGAGCTGGAGAGAGAAAGCTTCAGGCTTTCCTCGGGGCAGGCGCGCAGAGCATCTAAAAGATAACGGCAGTTGAAAGCGATGAACATATCGTCACCTGTCTTCTCGATAGAAATATTGTCGTCTACGCGGCCGTTCAGGTTGTCGGCATACACGTGAAGCACGTTGCCCTCAAAAGAGCATTTAAGGCTGCTTTTTGCCTGTCCTACGGTGCGCTCCTCGGTAACGAGGGATGCTCTCTCTGCCGCACCTAAGAATGCCTCACGGGAAATATAAACGGAAACGGGGCTTTCCGCACGCAGATATCTCTCATAAGGAACGTACTCTGTGTCGATAAGACGTGAGAAGAAGGTCATCTTCTTTAGGAAGAACATAATGTGGCGGTAGGTGGTGGCTATCTCTATCTCCTCGTCGTCCGCCATGAGCTTTAAAAGCTCTGTGAGGGTCTTACCGGGAACGATAAAGTTAAGCTGATCTCCGCCTCTTTCCATATGAAGGCCTGTGTTCTCACATTCACACTCTCTGATAGCCATCCTGTTGCCGTCGGTGGCTACCACCTTGAGCTTTCCTTCTCTTAACTGGAAGAAGGCTCCGTTCAGCGCCATTCTCTGATCGTTAACTGCGATAGCGTGCTGAACTCGGTTTATCATATCCTTTAAGAACTCTACCTTCAGCTTGAAGGTATTCTGACCCTCAAGGTGAGGCATAGAGGGGAAGTCCTTGCCGGGAAGGGCGTGCATCTCAAAGCAGGAGGTGCCGCTGGAGATCTTGCAGATATTCTTCTCATCTATCTCGATCTTGATATTGGGCCCGGGCAGGGTGCGAATGATGCGAAAGAGCTTATTAGCATTTACTATAAACTCGCAGGGCTCGTCGCATATGACCGGGATATACTGACGTACGCCTTTCTCCATATCATAGGCGTTCATCTCACAGCTGTCCCCTTCGCATTTAAAGTAGATACCCTCCATAGCCTTGAGAGTATTTCTCTCGGATACTGCGCAGAGGGCGGGGCTCACCGCGTCTATAAGGGTGTTTTTGTCAAAAATAACTTTGATCATTTTTCGTCCTTTATAAGTAAGAATAGAATAGATTAAGTAGTCGTAGTAGCAGTAGTGTCTGTTGAAAATGTGGAAAAGGTCTTTTTTTCCATTTATACCGCCCTTTTACAGCCAAGGTAAAATGTCGGTAAGATACTTTTTTTACTGTTCATCGTTTGTGGAAAAAAACGAGGGGTCTGTGGACAACTATTTTGAACAAAATTTTCAACAGAAAAATGACAGGAAAAAATAGGGGTTTTCAACAGACTGAATGTGGATAATCTAAAGAGAAAAAATTTTACACAAGAAATGCACATTTGCTATGTTCATTCCTTGATCTCCTTAATTAGATCCTGTATTTCCAGCTCTAAGAGGCTCTCTGTCTTCATGGAGTTTTCCACAACGTCGATGGAGCTCATGATGGTAGTATGATTACGGTCAAAGAGCTCGCCTATCTTGGTAAGGGGCATATCCGTGATGTTACGGATTATGTAGATGGCGATGTTTCGTGGGCGCACGATATTCTGTGTGCGCTTTTTGCCCTTTATCTCCTCCTCGGGGATGCCGTACTTCTTGGAAACGGTGGCTATGACCTTCTCGGCTACCACCGAGGCGGGCTTGGTCTCGCTTACCAGGTCGGAGATGCACTTGGCGGCAAGCTCCACCGTCACGGGGATGCTGTTTAAAAAGGACTGCGCCGCTATCTTCTTGATACTGCCTTCCATCTGACGTACGTTAGAGGTAAGGTGCTGTGCCAAAAATTCAAAGACCTCTTGCGGGAACTGTGCGTGATAGGTCCTGGCCTTATCCTGCATGATGGCTATCCGCAGCTCGTAGTCGGGAGCGGTGATGTCAGCGGGCAGACCCCACTCAAAGCGGGTGCGCAGACGGTCGTCCAAGGGCTGTATGTCCTTTGCGGGACGGTCGGAGGTCAGTACTATCTGCTTATTATCCTCGTAAAGAGCGTTGAAGGTGTGGAAGAACTCCTCCTGCACCGCCGTCTTGCCTGCGATAAACTGAATATCGTCAAGGAGCAGTATGTCCGCCTTGCGGTACTTCTCGCGAAGCTGCTCGGTAGAGGCATTTCTGATGGCGGAGATAAGCTCGTTTGTAAAGTCGTCGCCTTTGGCGTAAACTATCTTGATGGAGGGGTCACGGCGGATGGTCTCGTTGATGATGGCGTAGAGCAGGTGGGTCTTACCAAGGCCCGAGTCGCCGTAGATGAACAGGGGATTATAGCCTGCGTTTGCCCCCTCTCTTGCCACCGCCTCTGCCGCCGCGTGTGCAAATTTATTTGAAGAGCCTACCACGAAGTTATCGAAGGTATAGCGGGAATCGTAGAAGTTGCCGTATTTGTCACTTCCCGGCTCAACGAAATCGGGCTCGTCATCCTTGCCCCCCTCGCTGTACAGGGGTGTGCTGCCTCCCATAAGATACTTTGAAAGGTCGATGGGCTTCTTCTCGTCGCTCTCGAAATAAACTCTTACGTCACGGCCGATGGTGTCCGAGAGGTACTCGGTGACGTCGTCCACGTAGGTGGCCGCCATAGCCGTGCGGAGCACGTCGTTATGATTCTGTATTACCGCCATCTTCTCGGTGAGAAGGGCAAGCTGTGTATTGTTAAAGAAAAGCTCCATGATAACCGAGGAATACTTTTCCGCCAGCTTTTCTCTTGTCTTTTCCCATATAAATTCCAGCTCAAACTGATCCATATTTAACTTCCTTTCTTTGAGGTTTTGCACCTTTTCGAGAAAAGGTGCCCAAAAGCTTCCGTACAAGGGGAGATCACTTTCGACGGAGATATTGTTAGATCTCTGTGATATTATTAAAAATCTTGCTCATGCCTGTCAGCTGTGCATAAGTTCCGCCAAGCCAATCGTGCTGTCGCACTCTTGGGGCGTCACTTAATCCTGAGCGGAGCGCATCTCTGTGATATAGCGAGCGGTGCCCTCCCTGTCATCCTGAGCGAAGCGCGAAGCGCGGAGTCGAACCCCGAAGGGGTGCCCGTAGGGCAGGACCTATGACGGCAGCCGCTATGGGTTTAGGGCTACCGTGTCAAATATCCCTATATCTTCAACTCCAGCATCTCAGGATTTTTTCGTTTTATCAGTTCTTCTTTTTTTGACCGTCGCCAGCCTTTTAGTTGTTTTTCTCGGTTTATTGCTGACCATGGTGTGGAATATACTTCATAATATATGAGTATATCTACGTTATACTTCGAGGTAAAGCCCTCTACCTTTTTGTTTTTATGCTCCCATACACGCTTTCCGAGATTTCCTGTTACCCCTATATACAAAACACTTCTGTGTCTGTTTGTCAGTATATATACGTAGTATGTTTTGTCCATCGTCTATCTCGTGGGTAGCTTTTTGTTTTTCACGGCTGCCGTCTACGCAGCGCCCCCGTGGGAGAGCTGTCGAGCCTTGGCGAGACTGAGGGGGCGATACGGTAGCCCGAAACCGTCAGCGGCGGCCTGCCGAGGTCCCGACCTTCGGTCGCCCTACGGGTTCGACTCCGCGCTTCGCGCTCCGCTCAGGATGACAGGTTTGATCTCTCTTTTTGTTTAACCACAGAGATATTACTTCATCTCTATCGTAAATAATTCTTCCCGACCATGAAGCTTTTGGGGCGCCTTTTCACGAAAAGGCGCATCCCTCACGTAAACTACTCTTCTCGCAAGCTCTCTCTGATAGTAGCATAGTCAAAGCCGTAGCGGAGCAGAGCGGCGATGAGCTTTTGCGGATCGTCACCGCGCCAGGCGCGCACACGTGCGCGGCAGGCGGAAACGAAGTCCACCTTCTCACAGGCGGCATCAAAATGCACGTCCATAATTTCCCCGTCAAAGCCCTTTTCCTTTGCCGCCATACGGATACGGCGGGGGCCGTACTTCCGTGAGTTACAGTAGTTTTCCACAAAGCGGTAGAGGTAGTCCACCTCGTCTATATAGCCTTTCCCCTTTAGGTACTCCACCACGCTCTCGGCATCCCGAGAGGAAGCTCCCTTTTCACGGAGCTTTCGCTTCAGTGCCGCCGCGGTGTTAGGCGCGTAAGCCAGCATATTAAGAGCGCGCTTTAAGACCTTCTCCTCGGAGGGTGTCATCACTCGTCAAGGAGCACGGAGATATCAAAGCCGTCGTCATCCTCGCCGTCAGCGCCTACCGACAGGCTTTCGGCAATAGAGCTCTCGTCCATAGACATATCTATCTCGGAGGCCTTTGCGCGGATCTGCTCCTCGATGAGCTTTGCCACGTCGGGATTCTGGTCCAGCCACGCCTTTGCGTTCTCACGTCCCTGGCCGATACGGTTATTTTCATAAGCAAACCAGGCGCCGCTCTTCTCGATGATATCAAGGGTAACGGCAAGGTCAAGTATCTCGCCCGTAAGGGAGATTCCCTTACCGAAGAGCATATCGAACTCTGCGGTCTTGAAGGGGGGAGCAACCTTGTTCTTGACTACCTTGCACTTGGTGCGTGAGCCGTACTGCTCGGTGCCCTTCTTGAGAGCCTCGCCCTTTCTTACCTCGATACGAACGGAGGCATAGAACTTCAGGGCGCGTCCGCCCGTGGTGACCTCGGGATTACCGTAGATAACACCCACCTTCTCACGGATCTGGTTAATAAAGATGAAGATACATCCGCTCTTCTCGATAACGCCCGAGAGCTTTCTCATAGCCGAACTCATAAGGCGGGCGTGCAGACCCACGTGGGAAGCGCCCATATCGCCGTCTATCTCCTGCTGAGGCACAAGTGCGGCAACAGAGTCAACTACGATTATATCGATAGCCCCTGAGCGCAGGAGGGTCTCGGCGACGGACAGCGCCTGCTCACCCGAATCGGGCTGGGAGACCAGCAGCTCGTCGATGTTTACTCCTAATTTCTTTGCATAAACGGGGTCGAGTGCGTGCTCCGCGTCGATGAACGCCGCAGTGCCGCCCTTCTTCTGCACCTCTGCGATGCAGTGCAGGGCGAGGGTTGTCTTACCCGAGGACTCGGGGCCGTAGATCTCGGTGATACGTCCCTTGGG
>JAZQCR010000014.1:0-19005 GCA_045546375.1 Eubacteriales bacterium
GCCGCTTTGCCCACTATGACTACTGGGAGGACCGCATCCGCCGCAGTGTTCTGGTGGATAGCCGTGCGGACATCCTAACCTACGGTATGGGTGAGAATATCCTACTGCGCCTTGCAGAGCTGCTTGGTCGAGGTATACCTATCAAGAAGATAAGGGATGTGCGCGGCACGGTCTACCTTGCCCCTGCCGATGAAAAGGTACACTATGAGGTAGCGGCAGAATTTGACTTCAACAAATTAAAGACGGATAAAGTGGAATACGCCCGCGCCTTCGGCATTCAGTATAAGAATCAGGACGCCGTAAACGGTAAGGCTATCGTTGAGTGGTATGACGGTAAGAAATTAGTACAGAATCCGCCTATGCCGCCACTTGAGAGGGAAGAACTTGACCGCGTTTACGCCTTGCCATTTATGCGCACCTGGCATCCCTCCTATAAAGATGCGGGGGGTGTGCCCGGTATCGAGGAGGTGCAGTTCTCCATCACTCATAACAGAGGCTGCTTCGGAGGATGTAACTTCTGTGCTCTTGCCTTCCATCAGGGGCGTAGCGTGCGCTCACGCTCTATTGACAGCGTGGTGAAGGAAGCGGAGATAATAACCAAACTTCCCGGCTTTAAGGGTTATATCCACGACGTGGGCGGTCCTACGGCAAACTTCCGTTATCCATCATGTGAAAAACAGCTTACCGAGGGCGTGTGCGCGGGCAGAAAGTGTCTCGCTCCCAAGCCCTGCAAAAATCTTGAGATAGACCACAGCGAATACGTGGAGCTATTAAAGAGAGTAGAGGCAGTCAAGGGCGTCAAGAAGGTATTTATCCGTTCGGGCATCCGCTTTGACTATCTTATCTATGATAACGACCGCACCTTCTTTAATAAACTGGTGCGTGACCACGTCAGCGGACAACTTAAGGTAGCCCCCGAGCATATCTCCTCTCGCGTTCTTCGCCATATGGGCAAGCCCGACGTGGAGGTGTACGACCGCTTCCGAAAAGAGTTCTTTAATATAACCGCCGTCTGTGGAAAAGAGCAGTATCTGGTGCCTTATCTAATGTCCAGTCACCCGGGCTCCACCCTGCAGGATGCTCTCGACTTAGCGCTCTACCTAAAGGAGATAGGCCTTAACCCCGAGCAGGTGCAGGATTTCTATCCTACACCGGGTACGGCATCTACGGTTATGTACTACACTGGCATCGACCCGCTTACCGGTAAGAAGGTCTACACCGAGACCGACTACCACGAAAAACAGCTGCAGAGAGCACTTCTTCAGTTTTCCCGCCCTCAGATGGCGCCCATGGTACGCGAGGCTCTTCGCAAGTTGGGCAGGGAAGACCTTATCGGAAACGGCAAGGATTGCCTTGTAAAGCCCTCTGCCCACAGTAAGCCCGCATTTGCACCAAAGGGCAAAAAGCCAAACCCCAAAAACAAACCTAAAGCGAAATCACGTCCCTATAAACGCAAATAAAAATACACCCGAAGCAAACTGCTTCGGGTGTTATTTTCGCTTTGGATTGCAGATCAGGTACCTGCCTGCTTAACCTTCTTGAAGAGTTTCTCCTCACCTACGGTGATGGGGAATCTCTCTGCAACGGCATCCTTTGCCTCGGTGTAGTCCTCGTTCTTGAGGCTGGTCTCTGCATCGGTCATCCACTTTGCATCCTCTGCCTCACCAACGTAGTACATGATGTGGTAGCCGTACTCAGTCTTAACGATACCGGTCTCGCCCTTTTCCTTAGCGGCGAAGAGCCATTCCTCGAACTCTGCTACCATCTTGCCCTTGTCAACTCCCTCGTAGAGACCGCCGTTAGAGGGGTCGGTGTCCATGGAGTGCTTCTTGGCAAGCTCGCCGAAGCTTTCTTCGGTGGCCTCGCCGTCCTTCCACTCCTTGAGGATCTCTTCAGCCTTAGCCTTTGCGTCCTCGTCGGAGAGGGAGCCTTCCTTTTCCTTATCGGTGCTGATAAGGATGTGACGAACGTCTCTTACCTTGTAGTCGTTGCGGTACATGGGGTTAACGACAAGGTAAACGGTGTACTTACCGTTTTCCTTATCCTCGATAAGCTTAGCGTCGCCCGCCTTGCGAACGTACTCGCCCTTGTTAGCCTCCTCGGAGCTCTGCTCGTAGAGCCACTTGCCAAGCTCGGTGTCAAGGGTGTATGCCTGAGCCTTCTTAAGGGTAGCGTCGATCTTTTCCTGAAGCTTGGACTCGGTGAGCTCCTGCTTCTTAGTCTCTTCCTTCTTATCCTCGTCCTTCTTGTCCTCTGCCGCTTCAGCTACGTCGGAGCCTTCGGTTGCGGGCTCGGAGGCGGACTCGGAGGGCTGCTCGGTAGGAGTCTCGGTCTTATCGGAGGTCTCGTCCTTCTTGTCCTCTTCCTTCTTGTCGTCCTCGGTCTTGTCGGGAACTACGTCGTAAAGGTCGCGGTAGTACTCCTCAACTGCCTTGAGGAAGGTCTCCTCGTCCTTGGAGGCGTTAAGTATCTTCTCGGCAAGAGCCTTAGCCTCTGCCTTTGCAGCGGTAATGACCTCTTCCTTAGCGCCGCTTACGTAGTCAGCCTTGATCTCGATGGTACGGTAGTCGGAGAAGTAGAAGCTCTTCTTGTTATCCTGACAGTACTTCTCGAGCTCCTCGTCGGTGTACTCGAAGTCAGCCAGCATAGCCTCCTCCGCCTTGTCGGCTAAGATCTGAAGCTCCATGCAGGAACGGATATCGTCAACGGTAACGTACTCGCCGAAGTAGGTCTTTAAGAACTTCTTGACAGACATATTCTGGCTGTCGGCGATTTCCTTGTAAGCCTCTACCTCAGCGTCGATGTTCTTCTTGTCCTCGTCATCAAGCTCGATGCCGCGCTCCTTAGCAGCCTCACAGAGGATGAGCATGTCGTTGATCTGCGACTTGGTCATATCCACGAAGGAATCGTGCCAGGTGTAGCCGTCGATACCGCTGTTGGTAGAGAGCTGATCCTTAAGAGGTGTGTCGGTAGAGAAGCCCAGATACTGAGCGTAGCTCTGATAGTTTAAATAGGTGCTCATGTAGAGGTATGTAAACTCGGAGGCATTTACGGAGAAGTTCTCGGTCTTAAGAAGAACTGCGCCCTCCATGCTCTTTCTGCCTACAAAATCCTTTAAGAAAGCTGCCCACAGGAAGGTGAAAGCTAAAGCTACAGCGAGAATGATGCATACTACTGCGGTCAATCTATGAAATGCCTTTTCCTTAGCGGCCTTTTTAGCGGCGGCTTCTTTTTTCAGTTTTCTTTCGTCAGCGTTTTGAGTTCTGACGCGGTTGCCTTTTCCCATAACGGTTGGTTTCCTTTCAATTCACGTATTTATGATGATTATACTACAAAATTCGAAATAATGCAATATTATTTCAAATAATGGATTCTGTTTTTACACTTTTGTTAAATTTGTACAATCTCGTCGATGCCCTTTTGCAGTGCTTCAATAAGCGCGTCCGCTTCTTCCTCGGTATTATAACGGCAAAGGCTTATGCGAAGAGAGCAGTCTGCGTCCCTTTTTGAGGTGCCGAAGGCGGCAAGGACGCGGTTGTCCGCGTTGCCGTGGCTTGAGCAGGCAGATCCGCTGGATACGTAAATGCCTTTTGCGGATAAAAAGTGAAGCATGGTCTCGCTCTTTATATTAGGCAGGGTGATATTTATGATGTGAGGCGCCCATACTCCCTGCGGCGCTTTTACGGTGATGCCGCGAGGCAGGCGGGATATGATATATTCCTTTAATTCGGAAATGTGCTTATGGTCGGCTGCGAGAGTGCTTTTGCGCTCCTCGCAGGCCGCACCGAAGCCGACTATGCCTACGGTATTCTCCGTGCCCGAGCGAAGCCCCTCCTCCTGTCCTCCGCCGAATATAACGGGTGAGAGGTTCTTTTTCTTTATCGTTTCGCCGCTGGCGTATAGTGCACCGATACCCTTGGGGCCGTGTATTTTGTGTGAGCTTAAGGTGATCAGGTCGGCCTTCTGCCTTGCAGGGGACATAGGTATCTTCATAAAGGCCTGCACCGCGTCGGTGTGGGTAACGGTGTCGGGGTTTTTTGCCTTGATAAGGGAAAAAAGCTCACCCACGTCGTATACCGCACCCGTCTCGTTGTTCACCGCCATTATTGAAACGAGAAATGTACGGTCGTTTACGGCGCCCATCAACTCGTCTTTATCGATCACCCCGTTGCGGGTGGAAAGACGCACTACCTCGAATCCCTCTTTCTCAAGGGACTTTGCAGTCTCCTCTATGGCGGGGTGCTCGCTGTTGCTGATAACTATCCTGCCGCCCTTATAGCGCTCCTTTGAGTGGGCTACGCCGCGCAGGGCCAGGTTATCTGCCTCGGTGCCCGAGGCGCAGAAAACTATCTTCGCGCCGTTATCCGTGCAGGAAAGGGCGTCAAGGATCTGCTTTCTTGCCAGCCTTACGGCCTTTTCCGCTTCGTGTCCCAGGGCGTGCAAGGAAGAGGGGTTGCCGTAGATGTTTTCCATTACGTCCGTCATGGCTTTGACGGAAGAACAGCACAACCGTGTGGTTGCGCTGTTATCAAAGTATATTTCGTTCATTAATATCAGTCCTTGAACTTGAAGTGCTCTAACATCTTTTCCGCGTCGGGCAGATATTCTTCATACTGCTCCGGGTCTGCGGTGTAGGTGAAGATGTATATGGTGCTGCCCTTTAAGCAGATGACTTGCTGGTATTTTGCGGTGACAGAGTTGCCCGCCTTTCCGGAGTAGACGTATCTTGAAGCCTTGTGTCCGTCCAGTAGCACCTCGCCGTTCTCTTCGATCAGCTCAAAGTCCTCAAAAGCGCTTTTGAAATTATCCTTAAACTGCGCCCAGTATTCTTCAACACCGGGAACGTCCGTGGATGCGCTGACGCCCATCACTGACACGTTTGCTAAGATAGAGTCGCTGACCTTTGCGGTGACCACACCGGTCGAGGTCTCTGCGAACCAGTTATCCGGTGCGTAAAGGTGAAAATCCACGTTTTCGTTGTCGGCCGTCACCTCTATCATTCCTTCGGGTACGTCGGGTATCTCCGATGAGCAGGAGACCAGTGCCGTTACGGCAAGCAAAAGCGCAAGAGCGCTGAAAAATCTTTTCATTGTTTATACCGTCCTTTTGTTAGATTATACAACAGTTACGCCACCGTGTCAATAAAGGAAATATGAACATTTCCGACAAATTAGTATATAATAATGTAAGTTTACTTGATTTTAGCCCTTTACTGTGATAAAATTAATCTGTATATAAACGTATATGGAGATAAATATGAAAGCACGTATACTTATCGTGGGCAATACTACCTTTGAAGAGGAATTTGAACTTTCTTCTATGCCGTCTCTTTTGGAGGAGGGCATCGCCGAGAGTATGACCGAGGGCGTTGGCGGTACGGGCGCACAGGCGACGTTGACCGCTTGCAGGTTAGGCGCAAGCCCCATACTGCTCAGCAAGGTAGGCGAGGACGCAAACGGCAGACGCATAAAGGATTTTATACGCAATAAGGGTGCAGACGTCCGCTATTTTAGCGAGCTTCCGGGAGAAAAGACGGGGGTCAGTCTTCGTCTGACAGACGGGATGGGTACGCGCACCGTGGTATATAGCGGCGCTAATGCCACGCTTTCCATGAAGGATGCGGAGAGGGCGTTTTCCTGTATGCCTGATGCGGTGTACGTTAATTTCGAGGTGCCTTACGAGGTGGCTGTTGCGCTGACCCGATTTGCAAAAATGAAGGAGATACCCGTATTTGTTTCAGCATCTCCCTTGCGTGAGGATTTTCCGTTGGAGCTTTTGGAGGACGTAGACACCGTCTTTATGACCGAGGAGCAGGTGCGTGCTTATACCGGTCGCTCTACTGCGTCCCTTGACGGATGTATGCGTGCCACCCTTGATATGAGGGATAAAACCGGCGCGAAATGCGTGGTCATAAAGCGTAAGGAAAAGGGTATATATATCGGTTACGGAAAATACTATCAGACGGTGACTCCATATGCCGTCCGTGCCGTAGACACAGATTTTTCAGACATTGCCTTCGAGATGGCGTTCATTACCCATTATATGGAAAATAAGCTTTACGAGAATGCTTGTGAATATGCTAACATAGCCGCTACGATCACGGCTTCCCGTAAAGGAAAATTGGCGTCTGTGCCGGATATAAAGGAGATAGAGGACTTCGCCCGTGTGAACTGTCCCGAGATACTGTGAGATGATAGAAGCAAAGAATGGAACTTATCTTTCCTCCGACGGAAAGACGAAAATAGCCTACCGTGTGTACCTGCCCGAGGGCAACCCCCGTGCTATTCTGCAGATATGCCACGGCATGACCGAGCATATGGGCAGGTATGAGGACTTCGCCCGTGCTATGTGTGAGAAGGGCATCATCGTATGCGGCAACGATCACCTGGGTCACGGCGAGAGCGGCTCGCCCGATGACTGGGGCTTCTTCGCGGAGGAGGAGGGTGATGAGAAGGTGGTGCGAGACGTGCTTTCTCTTACCGAGCTTATGAGAGGGAAATACCGCACTCTGCCTTACGTTCTGTTAGGGCACAGTATGGGCTCTTTTATCGCGCGCAAATACGCGGCGGAATACCGCGAGCATATCGACGGTCTTATCATCAGCGGCACTTCGGGCGGAGGAAGCGCGGAGAAGGCTGCCAAGGTGCTGGCGGGAGTTTTATGTAAGCTCAAGGGAAAGCGTTCGCGCAGTAAGCTTTTGACCAATATGGTCAACTCGAATAACCGTAAGAGATTTCTTTCTGAGGGTGAACTGGGTTGGCTTACCCGCGATCCTGCGGTAAGGGAAAGATACTTTGCCGACCCCGCCTGCAGATTTACCTTTACCGTTGGCGCATACCGAGATATGTTCTCTATGCTCTGTGAGGTGAACGAGGATGCGTGGTTTGATGCCATAGCCCTTGATCTGCCCGTATTCATAATGAGCGGAAGCGACGATTCCGTGGGCGGCTTCGGCGCCGGCGTCACCTCCGTTTACGAGAGGCTTAAGGAAAGGGAGATCTGCGATCTTACCTTTAAGCTGTACGAGGGCGGCAGACACGAGATGCTCAATGAGCTTAACCGCGAAGAGGTGTATGCGGACGTGCTGTCCTTTATTGATTCGGTGTGCGAGGGTGTCATCGCCCTGCGCACGGGAGGTAGCTTTGATAATACTCGGAGTTGATTTCGGAGATAAGCGCACCGGCCTTGCGGTAAGTGACGCCTCCTGCTTTTTGGCGAGCGGCATCTGCACGGTGACCGGCGACGGCAAGCGTGCCGTTGCACGGAAGATAGCGAATATAGCCGTGGAGCGGAAGTGTGAGCTTATAGTGGTTGGTATTCCCATCAATATGGACGGTACCTATGGGCCCAGAGCGCAAAAGTGCCGTGATTTCGGTGAGCTGTTGGCAGAGTATACCGCCCTTCCCGTGGAGTATATGGACGAAAGGTGTACCACCGTTGAGGCACATTCTTTTTTAAACGTCACCAATACACGGGGCAAGGCCAGAAAAGGCGTTGTGGATACTCTTGCGGCAGAGATTATTCTTCAGGACTATCTTGATTCCGGGGCGTGGAAGGCTAAATCTTAACATTTCTTAACGTTTCTTAAGAAATCCTTAATTTCACAGTTGAAAATCGTATTTGTATATGGTATAATCTAAAACACAATAATTATATATACAGAGGTTTACGATGGCGGAACTAAGATGGAACCCCATTACCCGGGACTGGGTGATGGTCATATCAAACAGAGCGAAAAGACCCAATATGCCCAAGGACTACTGTCCTTTCTGCCCGGGATCGGGCAAGGTGCCGGATGATTACGTCGTTTTGAAGTATGATAACGACTTTCCTGCCCTTTCAAAGACTCCTGCAGAGATGGAGCATCCTATGACGGATGGGGCAAAGGGACTTTACGAGGTCGCTCCCGCCTATGGAAAATGCGAGGTGATCCTTTTCTCACCCGAACATGAAGGCACCCTTTACGATCTGACGCCCGAGCATATGAATAAGGTAGTAGACCTTTGGCGCGACCGCTTTATCGACCTATCCTCCGACGAGAAGGTCAAGTACGTTTTTATCTTTGAGAACCGAGGCAAGGAGGTAGGCGTTACCCAGGCTCATCCTCACGGTCAGATATATGCGTATCCCTTTCTGCCTAAGAAGATAGAGCAGGAGGTGGCCAGCGCAAAGGCGTTCTATGAGGAAAACGGTAAGTGCCTCTTCTGTGCTATGAATGAGGAGGAGCAGGCCTTCGCCCAAAGGGTAATTTACGAGAATGAAGATTTCGTCGCCTATATCCCGTTTTTCAGCGAGTATGCCTACGGCGTATATATCAGTTCCAAGAAGCATAAACTGAATATCGCTGAGTTTAACGAAACCCAACGCTTTAATCTGGGCGATGCTATACAGAAGATAACAGGCATGTACGATAATCTCTTCGATACCGGATTCCCGTATATGCTGTGTATGCACAACGCACCCGTGAACGGAGAGGACCTAAGCCGTTGTTTCCATTTCCATATAGAGATGATAACGCTTATGCGCAGCGCGGCGGTACAGCAGTACCGCGCCTCCAGCGAATCGGGTGCAGGAGCCTGCTGTAATCCTTCTTCTCCCGAGAAGAATGCGGAAGAGATGAGAGAGGCTCTCAAGAGATATCTTGCAAAAAAGGAGAAATGAAATGAATATACTTGTAACGGGCGGCGCAGGCTATATCGGCTCCCACGCAGTAAGAGCGCTTCGTGAGAAGGGTCACGGCGTTGTGGTGGTGGATAACCTTGTTAAGGGGCATAAGGCCGCTGTAGGGGACGCAAAGCTTTACGTTGGCAACATCGGTGATGAAGCCTTTATGGACGGGGTGTTTGCCGAGAACAAGATAGACGGCGTTATGCACTTTGCCGCTTTCTCTCTTGTCGGCGAGAGCATGACTCAGCCGTACGAGTACTATAATAATAACGTGTGTGAGAGTATGCATCTCTTCAATTCCATGGTGCGTAACGGCGTGAAGAATATCGTATTCTCATCCACCGCGGCTACCTTCGGCGAGCCGGAGGAGATACCGATCTCCGAGACTACGCCTCAGAACCCCATAAACACTTACGGCGAGACCAAGCTTGCTATGGAGAAGATGCTCAAGTGGTTCGGCGTTGCATACGGACTTAACAGCGTGTGCCTCAGGTACTTTAACGTGGCGGGCGCACATCCTTCGGGTGAGATCGGAGAGGATCATAAGCCCGAGACCCATCTTATTCCTATCGTTCTGCAGGTCGCCAACGGCAAGAGGGAAAAGCTGTCTGTCTTCGGCGGAGACTATCCCACCAAGGACGGTTCCTGCATACGCGACTATATTCACGTGACCGATCTCGCGGATGCCCACATCCTGGCTATGGAGTATATGCTTAAAAATAACTGCTCCGACGCCTTCAATCTCGGCTCGGGCGGCGGATACTCCAACTTCGAGATACTGGAGACGGCGAAGCGCGTAACCGGCAGGGCTATACCTTCAAGCGTGGAGCCCAGACGTGCAGGCGATCCTCCCGTGCTTATCGCTACAAGCGAAAAGGCGGAAAGGGTGCTTGGCTGGAAGCGTAATTTCGGCATAGAGGATATTATAGCGACCGCATGGAAGTGGCACGAGGGACACCCCGAGGGCTACGGAGATAATTAAAAAAGAATAAAAGCGACCGACAGGTCGCTTTTGCTTATGAGGAGAACTGAAATGAGTGTATTAAAAGGTTATTATCCTGAAAATGTATTTGATTTTTTTGAGAAGATCTGCGAGATACCTCACGGATCGGGAGATGAGGGCAGGATCGCCGATTATATCGAAGAGGTGTGCAGAGATGCCGGGCTCTACGTATACCGCGACGCATTTAACAATATATTTGTAAGAAAAGCAGCAAAGCCCGGTTTTGAAGAATACCCTGCAGTGCTTCTGCAGGGACATACGGATATGGTATGTGAGAAGACCGCGGAAAGCGATCACGATTTTTCGAAGGATCCGCTTACCCTTAAGGTTAAGGACGGCTTTCTTATGGCGGAGGGCACTACTTTGGGTGCAGACAACGGCATTGCCGTAGCTATGATGCTTGGCGTGCTTACCGACAAAAGTCTTGACCACGGCGTGGTAGAGTGCCTGTTTACCGTTGATGAGGAAAGAGGAATGACGGGAGCGTCTAACTTTGATTTTTCGGTCGTCAGCGCCCGTCGTGTCATCAATCTTGACTCCGAGGCGGAGGGCGAGTGTGTTGTTAGCTGTGCGGGCGGGCTTGATATTGATCTTTCGTTTGAAAAAGAGTTTATCAAAAACGTTCATCCTACCGCAAAGATAACCATAAGCGGACTTTCGGGCGGGCACTCGGGAGCTGACATTCACCTTGGCAGGCTAAGTGCCAATAACTGTATGGCGCGTTTTCTGTGGGAGGAGTATAACCGTAAGCCCTTCCAACTTATCTCCATAGACGGCGGAGATAAAAGAAACGTTATCACCGGCGAGTGTACTGCGCTTATCAGTTGCGATCATATAGACGAACTGCGCGAAAGGGCTGCAGAGTTTGCAGATGATCTGCGCCTTCGTGCATACGGCGACGATAAGAAGGTCAAGGTACACGTTGACAAAAAGGGCGTGAGAGAGGACGCGCTGTCATTTTCTCTAACGGCACGCATAATCAAGGCGATCCTTCTTGCGCCTGCAGGCATGCTTGAGAAGGAGCCTGACGGTATGGTGGTCGCTTCCTCCAATCTCGGCATTTTGAAGACCGGGGAAAAGTCGGTTTCTCTAAAGTATCTTTTCAGATTCAATGCAAAAACGTACTGCGATGAATATAAGGAAAGGTATAATGTCCTTGCCGATATGCTTGGTGCGCGAATAGAGCAAAGCGGATATTATTCCTGCTGGGAGAAAAAGCAGGATTCAAAACTGGTAGAGGTGTATAAGGATGTGTACCGTCGACTGTATAACGGAAGGGAAGCGGTGGTAAACGGGCTGCACGCAGGTGTAGAATGCGGCTTTATCAGTGACGGCTTGGGAAGGGACGCCGATCTTATCTCTATCGGCCCCGATATGTTTGATATTCATACACCGAGAGAGAAGCTTGATATCCTGTCTGCGGGCCGCACCTACGGGTTGGTCCTGAAAATGCTATGTGAAAAATAATTAAATAAATTTCAAAAAAACTCTTGATTTTTTCCAAAAGATGTTGTATGATATTGATAAGTATTATGGTATAACCATAAATTTTTTTTGAAAGGAGGATATGCACATGAAGAAACTGTTTATGGAGCCGGCATTAACCGTGGACATGTTCGCTTCCGAGGACGTTATCGCTGCTTCTTACGAGGTTAACGGTGACGGTGACGATGTATGGCATGACGTTGGCGGCTACGGCAATGACAACGGCGGCGACGATATTTTCTAATAATCGTCTTGTCCATCTTTGGCTGTGAAACAGCCGCGAAGCCGGTCTACATAAGCGCGCATACCCCTAATGTGCGTGCCTAGGTTATGTGTTCCCTAACAGCATTTATTACCGAGTATTATCCGGCAGAAACAAAAGCGCGTACAATTAATTAATTGTCAAAAAGACAGTCCGAAAGGGCTGTCTTTTTGTCTGTACTTAAAAATTAAGAATTGTTAAGAAATAATATAGTAGAATATTAAGAATTGTATAATATAATCTGTATCGTACGATCAAAACTATGTAAACTAATTCATTTGGGGTAAAAATGAACACGATTATTATTTTAAACTACGTAATGTTTGTTCTGTTTACGGCATTTTTCGCTTATCAGTCCGTATACGTATTTGTGGCGCTTCTTGCAAAACCCAAGAGATACAAGGCAAAGGTGAATCACCGTTACGCCGTTATCATTTCCGCACGAAATGAGGAGGCGGTAATAGGTGAGCTCATCGACAGTATAAATAATCAGAAGTATCCTCGCGAGCTGGTGGACGTGTTTGTCGTTGCCGACAACTGTACCGATAACACCGCAGAGGTTGCGGCGGCACACGGCGCATACGTATACCGCCGTAACGATATGAACAAAATAGGTAAGGGCTACGCTCTTAACTATATGTTCAATATCATTTTCTCTCAGTATGACGATAAGGGCTACGAGGGTTACTTCGTATTTGATGCCGACAATATCCTCGACGAGAATTATATCGCGGCGATGAATGCTACCTTTGATCAGGGCTACAGAATCCTTACCAGCTACCGTAACTCCAAGAACTACGGTGACAACTGGCTCTCTGCGGCTTCTTCTCTGTGGTTTTTACGCGAGGCACGTTACTTAAACAATTCCCGTATGATCTTAGGCACCAGCTGTGCTATTTCCGGTACCGGATTCCTTATCCGTGACGAGGTCATCCGCAATAACGAGGGATGGAGACATCACCTCCTTACCGAGGATATCGAGTTCACTATCGACAGCGTCATCCAGGGTGAGACCGTCGGATACTGCGATGATGCGATTCTTTACGATGAGCAGCCTACCTCTATGCATCAGTCGGTACGTCAGAGACTTCGTTGGGCGAAGGGCTTCTATCAGGTGTTTGCAAACTACGGTAAAAAG
Organism: Eubacteriales bacterium; assembly: GCA_045546375.1. Classification (GTDB taxonomy): domain Bacteria; phylum Bacillota; class Clostridia; order Oscillospirales; family CAG-272; genus CAKSEI01. The sequence continues at coordinate 12,556 of JAZQCR010000014.1, forward strand.
CTCTTTAAGTCCATTTTCAGAAAGGGCGGCTTCTCCTCTTACGATATGCTTATGACCATCGCGCCTGCGATGCTTCTCACCATTGCGCTCTTCGTTATCGATGCGGCTGCGTTCATTTACGCGTTTATCGTGGGTGATCCCCTTGTTTTAAAGCTGTTCTTCGTTCTCTTTGAGGCGGCGCTCGGCTTCTATGGGATGTTTTTACTGGTTGGAGCGCTGACGGTTATTTCCGAGTGGAAGATGATCCACTGCTCGGCGTTCAAGAAGATCATTTATCTCTTCTCATTCCCCTTATTCATGGTAACCTACGTTCCGATCTCCATCTACGCGCTTTTCGCAAAGGTAGAGTGGAAGCCCATTGTACATAAGCCGGTTGCGAAGAACGCTTCTGTCCCCGTCGGCGATAATGTCAGAGGTGACGTATGAAGAATAAGATCTTGGTAGTAGACGATAACCCGGATCTTCGTGAAGTAATATCGATTTTTTTGGGCGGCGAAGGCTATGAGGTCGTTACTGCGTGTGACGGGGAAGAGGCTCTTGCCCTCATGGATTCTACGATAGATTTAGTTGTCCTCGACGTAATGATGCCGGGAATGTCCGGGTACAAGGTCTGCGCAGAGATCAGGGAGCGCAGTATGGCTCCCATTCTCTTCCTGACTGCAAAGACCCAGGACTCGGATAAATCCATGGGCTTTTCCTCGGGCGGCGACGATTATCTGTCCAAGCCCTTTTCCTACAACGAGCTTTTAGCGCGAATAAAAGCGCTCTTGCGTCGCTATTACGTATATAGCGGAAAGAGCAAAGAGGAGTCAAATTACGTTTCGGTACTTGACCTCTTGATAAATACCGAGTATAATGAAGTAAAGAAGGGCGAGAGCGAGATTTCGCTTACCGACATAGAGTATAAAATATTACTGTTGTTGTCCTCTCATAAGCGTAAGATATTCTCGGTGCAGAATATTTACGAGAGCATATGGGACGAGCCCTATTACTACACGGCAAACAATACCGTAATGGTTCATATAAGGAAGCTTCGCTCAAAGATCGAGGACGACCCACAGAACCCAAAGTATATTAAGACCGTGTGGGGTAAAGGTTATCGGGTTGAGTAAGAAACTATTTAAACGCAAAGTAAGAAATAAACGACTGTTAGGAACAAAACTCGGGGCAAGACTGCTTGCCAGCGTGTTTTGTTCCCTTTGCATTTCCATCGTTCTTTTTGTGTGCCTGTACGCTTTGTCCACGTGGGCTGTTAAGAAGTATTCTTCCACCATCTATCTGACGGGCAAGCTTAATGAGTTTCAGTCTTACGTTGATAAAGAACAGATAGTACACGACGATTTTTCATCCCTTACGGCATGGCTTAATAAAAATGATATAAAGTTTATGCATATATACCGAGGGGATCAGAGAGTCTTCAATTCGGACGACCCCGTGGAGGAGGATTACGTATACGACGAGCGTGAGAGCGAGTACTATTGGGGTAACCGTTTTATAACGTTCATCAACGAGATCGAGATCATTTCAAACGACGAGATCGATAAGTACGTGCAGAACGGCCAGAACGGTTTAGCGGATAAAACGGTCAGTGCTACCGTGCCCGATACCACAGAGAACGGGGACAGTGAGAACCTTCCGTACGCTCCTCCCGACGACACCTATGAGATAGAAGAGAAGGAGCCGTATATCGAGCGGGTGGATGATGAATACTCAAGACGCTTTACCTATAAGACTCTAAACGTATATATTGCGGTTGATGATAATTTCTCACTCTTGTTGGTGCTTATCATCGTTTCGGTTGTAATAAGCCTGTTGGTCTTTGCGTTTTTGATACTGGTGTTTGTCAGTTCGCGATTCCGATATCTTGTAGAGCTTCAGTATGAGGTGGCAGAGATAGAGGGCGGTATGATAGACCGACGTGTAACCGTAAAGGGCAAGGACGAGATAGCACAGCTTGCCCGTAATATTGAGGATATGCGCACTTCTCTCGTTATGCGTCTTGAGTCGGAGAAGGAAGCGTACGACGCAAATAAAGAGCTTATCACCGCTATGTCCCACGACCTGCGAACGCCGCTGTCTGCCTTGATAGGTTATCTTGAGCTGGTGGGATCGGGCGACCGTGTATCCGAGGAGCAAAAGAAGCTTTATATACAGAAGTCGGTGGAAAAGTCTTATCAGTTAAAGGCTATGACGGACAAGCTCTTTGACTACTTCACGGTCTTCAAGAACGAGGGTACCGACGAGCTGAAGCTCGAGGTATACGACGGCTACGGGCTGCTTAGTCAGATGATAGGTGAGCAGAGCTATATGCTTGAGGAGAAGGGCTATAACGTAGTGTATGAGGGCCTTGACGCTCCCGAGACAGAGCCCTATAAGCTTCAGGTGGATTCCGACGCGCTCTTGCGTGTTTTTGATAATATATATTCAAATATCATAAAGTATGCGGAGAAGAATTCATCTGTAAAGATCGCCCTTGAAAATGACGATTACAACGTAAGGGTAGTGGTCACCAACCGTGTCAATAAAAAGGCGCTGAAGGTAGCCAGTACGAAGATAGGCTTAAAGAGCTGCAGGCGGTTAATGAACAGGATGAACGGCGCCCTGCGCTCGCAAAGCTCCGGGGACGAGTATTCGGTCACCGTACAGCTTAAAAAATACTTTGAATTTGAAAACGCTTGATGACTTTGTCATCAGGCGTTTTTGCATATTTAAGAAATAATTGACATATTAGTGACTGTATGAAATAAATGGAGGTACAGTCATGATTGACAGCGGATTATACCGCGATATAGCTATGCGTACAAAGGGACAGATGTACGTGGGTGTTGTGGGAGCGGTCAGAACGGGAAAAAGCACGTTTATAAGGAAGTTTATGGAGAGCATGGTCATCCCCAATATCGCCGATCCCTTTGAGAGGGAGCGCGCGGTAGACGAGATGCCACAGAGCGGCTCGGGCAAGACGGTCATGACCACCGAGCCGAAGTTTATACCCGACGAGGCAGTGGAGATCACTGTAGGTGACAACATTTCTATGAAGGTACGTCTCGTTGACTGTGTAGGCTACGTTGTACCCAGTGCCCTTGGTTACTTCGAGGATGAGCAGCCAAGGATGGTTATGACCCCATGGAGCGATAAGCCTATGAAGTTTGAGGAAGCCTCAAAATTCGGCACTATGAAGGTCATCAGCGAGCATTCCACCGTGGCGGTAGCCGTTACGTCGGACGGTAGCTTCGGTGAGCTTGATAGGCAGGATTACCTTGCGGCAGAGGAAGAGATAGTCGCTGATCTTAAAAAATATGCGAAGCCCTTTGTGCTGGTTGTAAACAGCGCCACTCCTGAGGATGAATCCAGCATTTCCCTCGCGCGTTCTCTTGAGGAAAAGTACGGTGTTCCCGTGGCACTTGTCAACTGTCAGGTGCTGTCAGCTGACGATATCCGCTCTATTTTGGCAATGATCCTTGAGGGCTTTCCCGTAAAGGAGCTTACCTTCGATATTCCGTCCTGGATATCCCTTCTCGGTGAAAACAGCAGTGTAAAAACAGCTCTTATGGACACGGCGAAGCTATGCGCACGCTCTTGCTCCGTGATCTCTGATATAGAGGGGAATATACATCCGTTAAACGGGCTTGATTTCGTAGAGGGCGTGAGCGTTTCCCGTATCGATTCGGGAAGCGGCTCGGTCAAGGTGGACGTACGCCTTGAGGAAGGCATCTTCTACGATACGGTAAGCGAATATACGGGTGTTAGCGTGAAGAACAAGGAAGACCTGATGTATTCCATAATAGAGCTTGCATCAAGTAAGAAGAAGTTCGATACGGTAGCCGCCGCCCTTGACGAGGTTAATGAGCGTGGCTACGGCATTATAATGCCCGATATATCAGAGCTGAGCTTAGCCGAGCCCGAGATAGTAAAGCAGCAGGGCAATTACGGTGTTAAGCTGAAGGCAAGTGCCCCTTCCATCCATATGATAAAGGCGGATATCGAGACCGAGATAAACCCAATAGTAGGCACCGAACAGCAGTCGGAGAATATGGTCAAGTATCTTTTAGAGGAGTTTGAGGCAAACCCCACCGAGCTGTGGAAATCAAATATGTTCGGTAAGAGCTTACACGAGCTGGTAAACGAGGGGCTGCATACCAAGCTGTCTCATATGCCCGACGATGCCAGAGCAAAGCTGGGTCAGACCCTTCAGCGTATAATCAATGAGGGAAGCGGTGGGCTCATATGCATCATTCTTTAAAGGGCGCAGGGTGCGGTTGCACTATAGACGAACTTAAGGAAAAAGAGGTCATCAGCATATGTGACGGCAGGAAGCTTGGGTATATCTGCGATCTTTTGATAGACCTTACCTGCGGGCAGATACGCTCCATCCTGGTTCCGGGGGATATGCGGGTCTTCAGCTTCAAGCGCCCCGAGCTTATCAATATCCCCTGGTGCTCCATTGAGCGTATAGGGGACGATACCATCCTCGTGAAGCCCGATTTCCCCTTGCCGCCCCTCAGAACAGAGAAAAAGGATAGTCATCACTGACTATCCTTTTGTCGTTATTTATCCTCGTCCTCGTCATCGGACTTTTCATTTATGATGACCTTGACCTTTTCCACGCGGTGGGAGTCGGTCTCGGTTACGGCGATGTTAAGATTCTCAAAGTCAAAGGAGTCGCCTGCATCGGGTATCTTGCCAAGCTGTTCCATGACCCAACCGCCGAGAGAAACGCTGTCCGTCTCGGTCTCAATGTCGAAGCGGTCACAGAAGTCGTCGAAGTTTACTGCGCAGTCAACGACATAGACGTTTTCTTCAAGCTGCTGAAAGTCTTCAACAACCTCGTCGTGCTCATCCCAGATGTCACCTACCAGCTCCTCAAGGATGTCCTCCATAGTGACTATACCAAGGGTTCCGCCGTACTCGTCGATGACGATGGCGATGTGGGACTTTTCGTTCTGTAAGTGCTTTAAGAGGTCGTTTACGTTTTCGGATTTATGTATGAAAAGGGGAGGGGAAACGATGGTGGATATGTCATCCTCGATAACACCGCTGCCTACGTAGAAGTCTTTCTGATGTATAACACCGACTATATTGTCGATGGATTCCTCGTATACCAAGAGCCTTGAGAAGCGTGTCTCGGTGAAGCGTTCTGCTATCTCCTCCTTGGTTGCACCAACGGGAACACCCTCCAGATCCACACGGTGGGTGAGGATGTCTTCTGCCTTAAGATCGTTAAACTCAATGGCGTTACGTAAAAGGTCGCCCTCGTCCTCGTCAAGGTCACCCTCCTGCTGTGCTTCTTCTACCATCAGGAGCAGTTCCTCTTGGGCCATGTTTTCCTCTTCTTCTGCCTTGAATATGAGAGAAACAAGCTTCTTCCAAAGTGAGAAGATTAGGTTAAGGGGAGTGAAAAGCCAGATCAGCGTGTTTATGATGGGCGCAGAGAACATAGCGAATTTCTCGGGCATATCCTTGGCTATGCTCTTAGGCGTGATCTCGCCGAAGATAAGTACCACGACGGTGGAGACCGCGGTGGACACGGTAGCGCCTATCTCGCCGTTAATAAGGTTGACAAAGAATATGGTGGATAGGGTAGCCAAAGTGATATTTACTATATTGTTACCGATAAGAATGGTAGAAATGAGCTTATCATAGTTTTCCTCAAGCTTGAGTGCGAGGTCTGCGCGCCTGTTTCCCTTTTCCGAAATGGCCTTGAGCCTTGTACGGTTAAGGGAAGAGAAGGCAGTCTCGGTGGCTGAGAAGTATGCGGATAGAATTACGCAAATTACCATAGCAATTATTTGCCCGGCTTCTGTTGACATGATTTTAAATGTTTTCTCCTTTTAAAAAATTGAAAATAAACGCAAAAAGGCATACCTACATATGTGCCACATGTAGATATGCTGAAAATATCAATCTAAATTGTAAGTGTCCGCGTTATCGTCGGTACTGTCACCGTCCATAGACGTAAACATCCTCCAAATAATAAATGATTTTCTTTATTATAGCAGAATACTCGCGATAAGTCAAGGCTTTTGTGAAAGATATAGGCATAAGCCCTTGATTTTACGGCGAATATATGTTAAAATAACATCCCCTCAAGAATATGGGGGCGTAATGGTTTCGACGTGGAGTTTGAGACAGGATATAAGCCGGTAGAGCTGGGGAAATCTCTTAAAAGTCCCAATTTTTAAAATTAAACGCTAACTCTAATAAAGTAGCTCTCGCTGCCTAAATTTGCAGCGCATCCGCCCCGTAGACTGCGGACGGGATCACGGGTGTCAGAAACGCAGTAAATGTGAACGGTAGGCCGTCCGTGCCCGCCGTCACACAGTTAGCGGACTACCGAGGCGTGCAGCGTGTCAATCTGCGGCGCCAAGGGAAGCTTATGATTGACTGTACCGGGAGAAGGTTCTGAGGATGATTTTACGGACAGGGGTCCGTTTCCCCCCCCCCCCACCAACA